>CAZPEJ010000026.1:0-18860 GCA_964585465.1 uncultured Ardenticatenaceae bacterium | reverse complement strand
TTGCTGGCACCCCTGCGCCTCTGCGCGAGCAACCTTATTTCCGATAAACTTTAATGTCAATTTATGACCTTGTACCGTATCGTTTCAAGGTATTTGTGCCGATTGACACAAAAACATCGCCTATCTCCAAAGGTACTTTTGCGCCCCCTCTGCGGTGAAAAAACCCGGTTTTGTCACGAAGTTATCACACAACCGTAACGGCAAAAAAAAACCAGTTCAACTATACTGCAATCAGTAGTACCCAAGTATATTAGACAAACTGATCTACATTTTAACCAGACAATCATAGAGACACTCTCAGATTAGATTGTTTGTATATTTTGTTTGTCCCTATTCCGACCATGTTTGGCTAGAGCAGTTTACCTGTTGATTGTGTTGTAATCCTAAATTCGTCGTAACTATTCAACCACATGATGTGCGAGTCCTGGATAAGTTGTAATGTAAACCCTGAAAATATCCTGTGTTTTTACAAAAGACGAATGGTTACCATCTGTAAAAAATGAACTCTCTTATTCCACCCCGTATCTTAATCGTTGACGACCATCCCAATGCGGCGTTTATTTTGGCCCAGGTCTTAAAATCACTCAATCCGCCAGTCGAAATCGTAACGGCCCATAGCGGAGAAGATGCCCTGGCCCTGGTGGGGAATCAGGTGATTGATGTGGTGATCACCGATTTTGTGATGTCCGGGATGAATGGTTTAGACCTGATCGAAAAATTACATGAGCGCGATTGCCGCCTGCCCATTTTGACCATTCTGATTACTGCGTATGATACGCTAGGGCTGGCGTTGGCAGCCCGCCAGCTACAAATTGACCACTTTTTAAGCAAACCTGTTGAACCTTCACGTATTCGTGCCCTGGTTTCTGAAGCCTTGAACCGCAGCAGTTCTATCACTCCCCTACAAAACCAGGAGGTTCGCGCCAACCAGGATTTCAAAGTTTTGGTGGCCGACGACCGACCCGATAATGTGCGTTTGTTGGCCTCTCGTTTATCCAATGAGGGGTACACCTTTGTAACCGCCACCGATGGGGAGGAGGCTATTGAAAAAATCTGGAGTGAGATGCCAGACCTGGTGTTGTTGGACATCAATATGCCCAAAAAGAGTGGTTATGAGGTGTTGCAGGCGATTCGTTCCAATCCCCTGACGGAACATATTCAGGTGATTATTGTAACGGCCGCTAAAACCAGTAGTCACAATATCTGGACAGGGCTGAACCTGGGAGCAGATGATTACATCATTAAACCGTTCGATTGGCGGGAACTGGCAGCCCGGATTCGTACCAAGTTGCGGGTAAAACAGGCAGAGGATGTGTTGCGGCGGCGCAACCGTGAGCTGACGCTGCTGCCGGAACTGGCGCAGGATTTAAGTGCGCGGCTGGATTTAATTGAGTTGACGCAGATTGTATTGGAGCGCACTGTGTTGGCATTGGAGGCTACCAATGGGCATTTGGCTGTGTTTTATCCCAACGGCCGTATTTTCCAACGAGTGTTTGCCCAGGGTAAATTATTCCCTCTGGAAGAAGACCACCAGAAAAAGTTGTTAGCCCAGGGGTTGATCTCCCATGTGGCAGCCACACGCCAGGGAGCCATTGTAACCGACACTGAAACGGATGACCGGTGGTTGCGGGGGGAAAATAGCAAAACCCGTTCCAGTATTGCTGTGCCGCTGTTGGGGCGACACAACGTGATTGGGGTATTGACGCTGACCCACCAACAGACAAAACATTTTCGCCCTGAACATTTGACTTTGTTGCAGGCGATTGCCAGCCAGGCGGCGATTGCGGTGGAAAATGCCCAGTTGTATGCCTCGTTGGAACAAGAACAAAAGCGGTTATCGGCCGTTTTGAATGCCGCCGCCGATGCCATTTTGGTGATTGATGCGGCTGGTCATTTACAACTACTCAACCCGGCCGCCCATCAGTTGTTTCATCAAGACCCCTTGCAGCCCAACCAGCCGTTGCCAACCGGTATCGGGTATGATGAACTTTCCTACCTGCTGCGCCAGGCCCAGGGAAGCAACCGCCTGGAAACCGGAGAGATCACCTGGTCGAACCACCGGACATATAACGCCCAAATTACCCCAACGGCCGAAGGGGGGCATGTGGCAGTTTTGCACGATGTGACCCATTTCAAACAGTTGCAACAGGTAAAGGATGAGTTTATTGCCACAGCCTCCCACGACCTGAAAAACCCCCTTGCTAGCATGATGATGAGTTGTGATTTGTTGGGCAAATTAGGGCCTTTGACCGAACGGCAAACGGCCGTTGTCAGCCGCATGGAGCGCACCGCTTCGCAGATGAACCAGTTGGTGCATGATTTGTTGGAACTGGCAAAAACCAATCTGGATAGCTCCTTAGACCTGGATTTGCTCGATTTACATCTGTTGTTGCAACGCATTGTAGATGAGTTATTGCCGTTGGCCGAGGCAAAGAAACAAACGGTACAGTGGAATTTATGGCCGGATACTCTATTGCTGTATGGAGAAAAGGGGCGAATGCAGCAGGTGTTACGCAACTTGATTGGCAATGCCATTAAATATACACCCGAAAACGGCCGAATTATCCTCACCACTCGTTTCCAAGATCAATGTATCCAGTTGAACATAGAAGACACCGGTATTGGCATTCCAGCCGCCGATTTGCCTTTTATTTTTGATTCCTTCTACCGGGTGAAACGCCTGGAAACTTCCCACATTGAAGGGAGTGGGTTGGGGTTAGCCATTGTCAAAACCATTGTGGAACAACACCAGGGGATGATCCATGTCACTAGCAGCTTGGGGCAAGGCAGTTGTTTTTCCCTTTCATTCCCCTCAGCAGCTTCCGTATTATCAAAAACCCAGTTTGTACCGGAAACGGCCGTTTCCCTTTAACAACCAGAAACATCAAAGGTAACTTTTTTAGAGATTAGAGATTGGAGATTAGAGATTTTCCCATCAACAATCTCTAATCTCCAATCTCAATAAAAATATCACTTGACACCCTCTGTAAATCGTAGCGTTATGACGTACCAGATGATTCAAATACTTCTCATTGAAGACGATCCGATTGAAGCGGATTTATTCCAGGAAATCTTATTTGAAACACCAGATGCTCCCTTCATTGTTCACTGGCGCGATAATCTATCGTCTGCTCTAGCCCAAGTGAAAGAGGGAGAGGTAGATGTCATTGTTTCTGATTTGTGCCTGCCGGGTAGCCGGGAGTTGGAAACATTTCACAAAGTACAAACCATTGCCTCCCGATTGCCCATCATCCTGCTGACTGCATTTGACAATGAACAACTGGCGATTCAGGCTGTGCAGATGGGGGCGCAAGATTATCTGGTAAAAGGCACCATCAGCCGATCTATCTTAGTTCGCGCCCTGCGTTATGCCATCGAGCGCAAACGATTGGAAGAGGTGTTACGCCAGCGGGAAGAAAGGTATATTCTGGCTACTTCTGGGGCCAACGAAGGGGTGTGGGATTGGGATCTAAAAAACAAAACAATTTATTACTCGGCCCACTGGCAAGCCATGTTAGGGTATGAGGAGAATGAAATTGCCCCCCACCCCGATGAGTGGTTTAACCGCATCCACCAGGAGGATTTGCCACTGCTGAAGCGGGAGATTGGTGCCCACCTGCAAGGCATGACCACTCGCCTGGAGGCTGAATATCGCATGAAACACAAAAAAGGGGTTTATCATTGGATGTTGTGCCGGGCGATTGCGGTGCGGGATGAAAATGGGCAGGTGGTTCGCCTGGTGGGGGCACAAACGGATATTACCCGGCGGAAGGTGGAGGAAAACAAACTACGACAGGGGGCGATGTGTGATGTTTTAACCGGGCTGCCCAATCGGCTGGCTTTTATGGAACGTCTGGGCAAAACGTTACAGTGGGCGCAGCGACACCCCAAGTATTTATTTGCGGTTTTGTTTCTGGATTTGGACTCTTTTAAGGGAATCAACGACCGCCTGGGGCATCTGGTGGGGGATCAACTGTTAACGGCCGTTGCGGGCCGGTTACGCGCTTGTTTACGTACTATTGACATGGTAGCCCGGTTAGGAGGGGATGAGTTTGTCATTTTGTTGGACGACATCGCCAACCTGTATGAAGTGCAACTGGTCGCCACCCGCATTCAAAACGCTTTAACCATTCCTTTTGAAGTTGAAAGCCACAAACTATTTATCAGCTCCAGCATTGGCGTGACGGTGAATACCCGCAAGTATAAACGCCCGGAAGAGTTACTGCGCGATGCAGACATCGCTATGTATCAGGCCAAAGCGGCTGGAAAGTCGAAACATATCTTCTTTGAAACCAGTTTATTAACCCAGTTGCCAGAGGAATCTTCTGGTTATGAAGCTGTGATTCCGCCCAAAAGCCAGCAATTTAAGTTCTGAAACGGCCGTTTTTCACGCCCCCTTCACAATATCCATCTTCCCCTGTCACACAATTGTCACAAAACTATAACTGCACAACCACATAAATCCTTTACCCTAACGGTGGGGCTGTTATGTAGCCTGAACTGGCTATTGTTTACCAGATGAAAAAGTATTAACTTCTACATAGCTCAAATCATCATTTGAGCAGCTCTATGAGTTTGGGAACAAGGCAGCAGCAACGGTTACAAAGTACTCAAAGTTTGTCCTGAAACAAGTTCTTTATCACAACGTCTGCTGTCCAAATAGTTACCCTCCAGGCAACTACCGCCCAAACGGTTTTACAACCCTCTGGAACGGACATATTTCAATCTATGGCACAATTATTCAACTTCTCCTTGTTAAAAAACTTTAGGGTCAGAACAAAGTTATATTTTCTATTAGCAGTGGCCCTGCTGGGGTTTGTGGCATATGGGGTTAATACCTTCACCTCATTGATTACCTATAGTGTAAACGGGCCAATTTATAACCAGATTCAGCAAAATGAAGACCTGATTGCAGATATTTTGCCCCCACCTGTGTTTATTGTGGAAGCTTATCTCAATGCGTACCAGCTATTAGAAATCAGTGAACATGTAGATGCAGTGAAGATTGCTGAACTTCAGGCAGAAGCGTCCAGATTGCAGCAACAATATACCATCCAGCGGGATTTGTGGGAGGAGACATTACCAGAGGGGGCTATCCGAGAGACGCTGCTTCAGGAAGCGACTGTCCAGGCTAATAATTTTTTCCAGGTATATAACGAGGAGTTTTTTCCAGTGGTGCTGGATGGGGATCATGAAATGGCCGATACCATTCTCCACGACAAATTAGAACCGCTTTTCCTGTCCCATCGTGATGCCATTAACCGGGTCGTCGCGTTGACCAGGGCGCAAAACCTGGAAACCGAAGAAATAGCAGCCAACGATATTGCGTCGGCACGTAATACGGCTATCGTTTTGGGGGCCGGGTCGGCATTGTTAACGGCCGTTATTGGCCTGGGTATCAGCAACAGCATTGTGCAGCAAATTCGCCAAATCAACGAAACCACCACCCAAATTGCTCAGGGAGACTTATCACGAACCGTTCCGATTGAGTCCCAAGACGAAATTGGGGATCTGGCACAAAACTTCAACCAGATGACCAGCCAGTTAAAAAATCTGGTAGAAACATTGGAAGACCAGGTCAAACGGCGTACTCAGGCGTTAAGCACCAGTGCTGAATTCGGCCGTTTTCTTTCCACCATCCTAAACGAAGAACAACTACTACATCAATTTTCCCAACGAGTGCGTACCCTGTTCAATTACAGCCACGTAGAACTTTACCTCTTTAACCAGGAGCAAAACAGCCTGCAAAGAGTTACTGGCGGCGAACCCATCAAAGCGGGTGAACAATCTCAATTTCTACTGGGACAAGGGTACATGGGGCAGGTCATCCAGACCAATACCCCCCGCTTGCTGCGAGATGTCACCACAGCCAGTGAAGCTGATACCCCCTATCTGTTGCCAGGGACCCGTGCTGTTGCCTGGATTCCCGTTTCACAAGGAGATCAAGTGTTAGGGGTACTGAATGTACAAAGTAAAGAAGAAGATGTTCTCAGTCACACCGACATAGGCTTTTTGCAATCTATCACCAGCCAGTTGGCGGCGGCGTTGCGAAATGCCCGTTCCTATGGCGAAGCTCAAAACCGCGCCCAACAGGAAGCTCTGATTAACCGTATCAACCAAAAAATTGACGCGGCTCAATCCGTTGAAGGGGTGTTACAAACGGCCGTTCGTGAACTAGGCCAGGCCCTGCTGACCAAACAAACGGCCATACGCCTGGGCCTCCAACCAACACCCCAAACCACCACAGGAGGGACTTCCTAATCTAAAAGGAACTTACCATGAATACATCCCCAGCATCCCCTTCGTTGATGGAAAAATTATCTGGATGGCTGACCAACAGCTTGCGGACACGTCTTACCGTCAGCCTGGTCTTGACAGCCGGTGTCACTGTCCTGGTGGTAGCTTATTTTGGGTTCAACCGCACCCGAAACGTTGCCACATTCCTCAACAATACGTTACAAACGGCCGTTGCCGAACAAACCCAACAACAACTCACAGACATCACCTCCGCCGAAGCCCGTATTGCTGACCAATTCCTGCAAACGGCCGCTACCAACGCCACCACCCTCTCCAACTACGCCACAGCCCTCCTGCTACAAGAAAACATCTTTAGCCAGGGAACCTATTGGGATGCCAGGCAAAAACTGACACAACTGCCAGAAGGGCAATGGGATAACCCCAACGAAGATGCCGCCTGGGTCTATGGCAACAGCGACTTCCAGTTAACCGAACAAGCCATTGTTGACCTAAACACCCTGGCCCACCTCGATTTTGTGGCTCCCGGCATCCTGCGAATCAACCCCAACATCGTAGCCCTCTACTACATTCAACCCGAAGGTTCAGTTGTTTACTACCCTAACGTAGATTTGTCATCTGATATTGGCGACACAGACCCCCGATCCGGCATCTACTACACCGATGTCTTGCCAGAAAATAACCCACAAGGCATCCCAGTTTGGACAGCCCCCTATCAGGACCCGGCCTTAAGCGGCCTGCTCATTAGCCACAGCACGCCTCTTTACGACCAAGTAGGCAATTTTCGTGGCATGATTGCAGCCGACGTACAACTTGCCACCATCACCGAACAAATTATCAAAATTCAGGTAGCAGAAACCGGATACGCCTTTTTAATTGACGAAGCAGGTCGCCTCATAGGCATGCCAGATGCCGGGTATCAGGACTTCGGCTTACAGGTCGAAGAAGTCCCCATCAACGAAACACCCAAACAAACCATCCTCAACACCGGTTCCACCGCCTTCCAAAATATCACCAATCGGATGGTTGCAGGTGAGACAGGGCTGGCAACCATCGAAATTAAAGGTGTCGAACGATACCTGGCCTATACCCCGCTGCCTTCTGTGGGGTTTAGTCTGGGGGTTATCGTTCCGGTGGCCGAGATGAACGCCCTTGCCTTATCTGCCCGTGAAAAAATGAATAACGAAATAAATGCTTTGCAATGGCAAAGTAGTGTATTAGTTTTTCTGGTTCTACTCCTGGCCGCAGCAGTCAGTTTGTGGTTAGCCCGCACCTTAACTGCCCCCATTGAAACGTTGCAACAGACCGCCCAACAAATCGCTAAAGGGAATTTAGACGTAAAAGCTGAGGTTGGAACCTACGATGAGATTGGGATGTTGGCACAAACATTTAACCAGATGACCAACCAATTGCAAGAAACATTCGGCCGTTTGGAGCGGCGTAACAAAGCCATCGAAACCAGTGCCGATGTCAGCCGCCACATCTCCACCATCCTGGATCCCGAACAACTACTTACCGAGGTCACCGAACAGATACAAAAAACGTTTAAGTATTACTCGGTGCAAATTTACCTGTTAGATGCCTTAAAACAAAACCTGATGTTAACCAGCGGGACGGGTGAGGCAGGGCGGCTCTTGTTGGCGGCTGGTCACAAAATTCCGGCCGGGGATGGCGCAACATGGCAGGCCGTAACCAGCAACAAAACAACCCTGCTGGCCGACGTAACACAAGATCAAAACCGGGCATTTGAGCCGCTATTGCCAAACACCCAAACGGAGATTTTTGTTCCAATTGCCATTGGTGAGCAGGTATTAGGCGTGTTAGCGGTGCAACATGACGAACCAGGTGGTTTGCGCCAGTTAGATGCCGATCTGTTGCAACTGGTAGCCAGCCAGGTAGCTACCGCCCTGCAAAACGCCCGTGCTTATGAACAAATTCAACGCAAAGCAGAACAAGAAGCTTTGATCAACAGTATCAATCAACGTATTGAAAACGCCACCACCATTGAAGGGGTATTAGATATTGCCGCCCGCGAGTTACGCCGCACGCTAGGGGCACAACGCACCGTCGTTGAACTGGGACAAGGGCCAGGTAATGGTCAGAATGGGGCAAAATAACTATGTGGACACAAATTAAGACCTTTTTTACACCACCCGTTTTTGCAGACGAAGACAGTACACGGCAGGCCCGCACTCTACATATCATTCTGCTAACTCTCTTAGCCTCTTTGTTGATTACGGTTCCGGTGGAATATCTTTATCGTCGCTTGAACAATCCAGATGCGGGAGTGGCCTGGCCTGGCCCCATCGCCATTGTGCTGCTAATGGGGTTATTTTTCCTGTTGCGGCGTGGCCAGGTGAAACTCGTTGGCCTTTCCCTCTCGCTTTTACTCTTTTTTCAAGTGACAGCGGTGATTTTGAGTGAGGGGGGAGCAGGCAATGCGGTGGTCAGTGGTTATCTAGTGGCTATCTTGGTAGCGGGGTTAATGTCTGGTGGATGGGCCGCCATGGGGATGGCTTTGTTGAGTAGCCTGGCTATTTGGGGGGTTGTTTATCTTCAAAGAACGAATCTGTTTGAAATTTCACCTGGTGATGGTGCCCCGGTGCTTTCATATCCTGCTATCTTTGTGGTAGTGGCTATCATACTGCGTCTGACGGTGGATAGCCTGAACAAGGCCTTGAATGAATCCCGACGTAACAAGGAGGCCCTGCAAGAAACTCAAAAAGAGTTTGCCAAGCGGATGACGGCACGGAACCATGATTTACAAGCGGCGGTGGAAGTGAGCCAATTACTGGTGCAAACGGCCGATCTGCAAACCACTTTGAACCAGGTGGTGGAAACGATCCGTTCCTACTTTAACCTCTATTATGTCCAGATATACCTGACGGACGCGGCCGGGCGAACGCTGGTTTTACACGCAGGCAGTGGAGAGGTTGGTGCTACCCTGGTACAGCGCGGGCATCGGCTGTTAGTTGGGTTGGGTTCTATTAACGGGGCAGCCGCCATACAAAAACAATCCATCTTTGTGAAAGACACCAGCAAAAGTAACGTTCATCAGATGAACCCTCTATTGCCCCTCACACGTTCTACAATAGCAGTACCTTTAATTGCCAACCATCGAGTATTAGGCACCCTGAATATACAGAGTGATCAGGTGGATAGCTTAAACAGTGATATATTGCCTGTATTTGAAGCCCTGGCAGGCCAGTTGGCCTTAGTCATCTATAACAACACTCTGATTGCCGAGGCCCAACAGGCAACCAGCCTGATGGAAGCCCAAACACGCCAAAGTGTGGTTACTGGCTGGGAGGAAGTCTTAAATGCTATCAACCGGCAAAAACGAATCGGGGTGGCATATGAGTTAACGGCCGATAAACCATTAACGGAAATACCATCTGAAGTAGGCGGTGTCGCGGTGCCTGTGAAGGTGATGGGGCAACCGATTGGGGCTATCCGGTTGCAGGGTGAGGCCGAACGTGACTGGGCGAGAGAGGAGATGGAGGTGGTGCAGGTGGTCGCTGATAAGGTGGCGCGTCAGGTGGAAAACTTGCGATTGCTGGCCCAGGCAAACCAATATCGTCTGGAGGCAGAAGCAGCAGCACGGCGGCTGACACATGAAGGGTGGGATGGGTATCTGGCAACGGCCGATCTTTCTCCTGCCTATATGTATGACCTGAATTTGGTCACAGCCTGGGATGGAAAGTTGGAAGGAGAAGGCAAAACGGCCGTTTCCTACCCCCTGGACATCTATGGCGAACCCATTGGTGAGTTCGTCTTAAATGGTTTAGAAACGGCCGATCATGCCAAAATGGCTGTGTTAAAAGCCGTTGCCAACAAAGTGAGCAGCCGCCTGGAAACGATACGCCTGGCCGAACAGACAGAAAAAGCCCTGGCCCAGACCGAGACTCTCTATCTGGGCAGCGAACAAATTATCCGTGCCCAAAATCTGCCAGAGATTTTCTTGGCCCTAATTAACAACACCAGTTTGTTCAAACTGGATCAAGCCAGCCTTTCTTTGTTCAACCGTCCCTGGACAACTGAAAAACCAGAGACCATTACCACCGTTGCCACCTGGGAGAAGGGGGAAAATCAGGTTATGGCAACGTTCAACACTTATACGCTACCTCAATTCCCCTTTAACCATCTCTTTTCAGGTCATCAAGCCGTGATTGTGACCGATATTGCCACCGATCCGCGCATAGATAACAACCTGAGGAAGCTGCTGCTCAGTCAGCCTGGCCTGTGCAGTTTGGTTAATCTACCGTTGATAACTGGTGGGTTGTTTATCGGCTCTGTTCTGGGCCTGTCTAACAAACCTCTCCAGTTGAGTGCAGAAGAGGTGAAACAGTTTACCAGCCTCACCGACCAGGCATCGGCCGTTATTCAAAATTTGCGCCTTTATGAAGAAACCCAGGCCCGCGCCGAAGAAGAACGGTTAGTGAACGAGATAACCCGCAAAATCCAAGAGACTAGCTCAATTGAAAGTGCCTTACAAACCGCTATCCAGGAACTTGGTTTAGCCCTACAGGCCAAATATACCGCTGCCGAACTGACTCCTACTTTTGGTGCCGATACGGCCAATGGACACAACGTTTAACAGGAACGAGACATGATAAATCTGCCTTCGTCACAAATCGAAGAAAAACCAGACTACGAGGTCAACCGCTTTTTTGAGTTATCCCTCGATATGTTGTGCATCGCCAGCACAAATGGGCATTTTAAGCGACTAAACCCGGCTTTTACCCATGTGTTGGGGTGGAGTATGGAGGAGTTGCTGGAACGGCCGTTTTGGGAGTTTACCCACCCAGACGACCTGCTTATCACCCAAAGTGCCATCGAAAAACTCGCCGACGGGGCGGATGTCATTCATTTCGAGCATCGCTTCTGTACCAAACAGGCAGGGTATAAATGGTTAGCCTGGGCTGCCCACCCCACAGCCGAAGGCACCCTGTATGCAGTAGCCCGCGACATCACTGAGCAAAAAGAAACGATGCAACAGTTGAGCGAACGAGCCACCCGCACTCAGATGCTCTATCAGATCACCGCCCAAGTCTCCCGCGACATTGATGAACAGTTACAACAAAGCCTTGCGCTGGCTCGAAACCTGTTAGGGTTAGACACGGCTATCATCAGCCAGATTGACGGAGAGGTGTACACTATTAGACATTTTGATACATCGGCCGGGGGGTTAACGCAGGGGCAAACCTTTCAGCTAGGCGAAACCTATTGCAGTATCACCTTGGAGACCGACCGCACAGTTGCTATTAGCCACATGGATCGCTCCCCCCATCGGCGGCATCCTTGTTATCAGGTATTCCAGTTAGAGGCATACATCGGCACCCAGGTAGAGGTGCAGGGAAAACGGTATGGCACCTTAAACTTTTCCAGTTCCCAGCCGAAACAAATCCCTTTTACCCCGGCAGACATTGAGTTTGTGCAACTGATGGCCCAATGGGTGGGGGCAACCCTGGAACGTAAACAGTCACGCGAGGCTTTTAACCAACAAACGGCCGAATTGCAGGAAACCCAACTATTCCTGACCTCCGTCATTGAAAACCTGCCCGTTATGCTGTTCATGAAAGAGGCACGGGATTTACGTTTTGTACGTTGGAACAGAGCCGCCGAAGAGATTACCGGTCTCACTCGTGAAAGTTTAATGGGCAAAAACGATTACGACTTTTTTCCGCCCGACCAGGCCGCCTTTTTTGTCCAAAAAGACCGTGAAGTGTTAGCCAAAGGGCAGATATTAGAAATTCCTGAAGAGCCAATTCAAACAACCCATCAAGGAGAACATTGGTTGTTCACCCGCAAAGTGCCCATTGCGGATCAAACCGGTACACCTCAATACTTGCTGGGGGTTTCGTTAGACATTACCGAATCAAAAGTATTACAACAAGAGTTACAACTGCGTAAAACCTTACTCGAAGCCCAAAACGAGGCTTCGATTGAAGGGATTTTGGTGGTTTCCCCAGAAGGCAAAATTCTCTCCTTCAATCGCCGTTTTGTGGAAATTTGGGGCATTCCCAACGAAGTGATTGTTTCTCGTTCAGACGAGGCTGCGCTGGGGGCTGTGTTGGATAAACTGGTTGACCCAAACGAGTTTTTACAAAAAGTAACCTACCTCTACCAACACCCTGATGAAGAAAGCCGGGATGAAGTCCGTTTGCACGATGGGCGGTATCTGGATCGGTATACAACAGGTATTCGGGATAAAGAAGGGGTGCATTACGGCCGTGTCTGGTACTTCCGCGATGTCACCGCCCAAAAACAAGCCGAGGCTGAAATTAGAGCAGCCCAACAACGTCAATCTCTGCTGATTGAAGGTTCACCCATTGCTGTCATTGAGTGGGATCCAAACTTCTGCGTCACAGCCTGGAACCCTGCCGCCGAACGCATTTTTGGTTATACCGAGGCCGAAGCAATGGGGCAACAGGCCAGCTTCATCATCCCCGACGAGGTGCAACCCCAAATTATCAACGAGCTATGGCAAAATTTACTCTCGCAAAAAGGGGGGACCCATAGCACCAATGATAACATGACTAAAGATGGACGGCGGATTACCTGTGATTGGTTTAACACACCTTTGATAGGTAACGATGGCAAGGTCATTGGTGCGGCCTCCATTGGCGTAGATATTACCGAAAGTAAACGGACAGAAGCAGAGTTGAATTATCGTCAAGCACTGCTGGAAACACAAAATATCTCTTCCCCCGATGGCACGCTAGTGGTATCGCCGGAGAATAAAATCCTTTCGTTTAACCCACAGTTTGTCAAAATGTGGCAAATCCCACAAGAGGTTGTTGATTCTGGTTCCGATGAACAAGCACTGGGTTCAGTTTTAGGCATGTTGGTCCAACCGCAGGAGTTTATTGACAAGGTTGCTTATCTGTATCAACACCCAGAGGAATCCAGCCGTGATGAAATTTTGCTTAAAGACGGCCGTGTTTTTGACCGTTACACCCGTTCGATGACTGGAACAGATGGGACTTATTACGGCCGTCTTTGGGTTTTCCGCGATGTCACCGAACAAAAACGGTCTGAAGCCATTTTGCGAAAACGGGCCGCCGAACTGGAAATTGTGACCAAAGTGAGTGCGGTGATGGCACAAACGGCCGATGCGGAACGGCTGCTGCAAGAAATTTTGGACTTAACCAAAGAGAGTTTCCAACTGTACCATGCCCAGATTTATGAACTCAACGACATTGGCGACGAATTAATTTTGACGGTAGGGTCTGGGGAAATCGGCCGTCAACTGGTAGCCCAGGGGCGTGCCATCGCCATGTCCAACGAACAATCGCTGGTAGTGCGTGCAGCCCGCCAACGCCAGGGGGTTATTGAAAACGACCTGCAAGCGGCCCCCACCTATCTGCCTAACCCCTTGTTGCCCGATGCTCGTGCTTCTCTTTCGATTCCGATGATTGTGGGTGACACCGTTTCTGGGGTGTTAAACGTGCAGTCCAACATTGTGAACCATTTCACGGAAGAGGATATTCGTATTCAAAGTACGCTGGCAACCCAGATCGCCTCGGCCTTGCAAACAACCCGCGCCTTCAACCGTTCTGAACGGGTTTTAGCAGAGTTAAACGCGTTGAACCGCCGCTTGACTCATGAAGGATGGTCTGACTTTTTGGGCACCTCGCCTGCTGAATTTCGGTATGGGTATGATCTGCACCAACTGAAACCAGTAGGCAACACACTACCCGCTGAGAAGGCTTTAGTACAACCCATCCAGATACGAGGGGAGAATATCGGCCGTTTGCAACTCATCCAACCCCAGGTGATGCCCAACCGCGCGGCCAACATTGTAACGGCCGTTGCTGAACGCCTCAGCAACCACATCGAAAACCTGCGTCTGGCAGCCCAAACCCAAAAACGGGCCACCGAACTGGAAACAGTCGCCCAGGTAAGTGCTACCGCCTCCACCGAATTAAACGTAAAAAACCTGCTACAAACCGTTGTAGACCTCACTCAAAAACGATTCGGTTTATACCACGTCCATATCTACCTGTTAGACGACTCCAACAAAACCCTGGTGTTGGCAGCCGGAGCAGGCGAAATGGGACGACTCATGGTAACAGAGGGTTGGAACATTCCTCTCGATAGGCAACAATCCCTGGTGGCTCGCGCCGCCCGCAGCCGCGAAAGTGTGGTGGTCAACGACGTATTCAGCGACCCCGATTTTTTGCCCAATACCTACTTGATTGATACTCAGGCGGAAATGGTGTTACCACTGCTGGCGGGTGATACCTTGTTGGGGGTATTGGACGTACAATCTAACAAAACCCACCAGTTTAGCAACGAAGACCGACGCATTTACAGCACTCTGGCGGCCCAAGTATCTGTGGCCCTGCAAAACGCCCGCCAATACCAGGAAACACAAAACGCCCTGGCTGAATCCGAACGACAGGCACAACAGTTAGCCACCCTGAACAAAATTAGCGAAAGAATCAACACTGCCGACTCGTTAGACCAGGTATATGAAATTGTGGCTGATGAAACCGTTCAACTCTTCCCGGCAGATCGTGTCACCCTCAGCCTGTTAGACGATACTGGTCTCTACGCCCAGGTGATTGCCATTGGGGGAGAAAAAGGCTCCATTCCCGTTGGGGTGCCCCAACCAGTGTCAGGCAGTTGGGTAGAAAAAGCCATTCGCTCCCGCCGTGCCGTCATTGTTCACGACCCCTCTCCCGACCCGACCCGCACGATTCAATCCTCAATGGTTGTGCCACTCATTACCAGCAATGGTATTATTGGTACTGTAAATATCGGCAGCAAAAAGTTAAATTTATATGACCAACAAGATGAAAATCTCACCTTCCAGTTGGCTTCGCTCATCTCCGCAGCAGTCGAAAACCATTCACTATTAGCGGAACAACGAGCGGCCGTTAAACGATTGCAGGAGCTGGATCAGCTAAAATCTGACTTCTTGGCAAATATGAGCCACGAACTTCGTACCCCGCTAAACTCCATTATCGGGTTCACCGATGTCATGTTGGAAGGGTTAAACGGCCCGCTCAACGAGGTGATGGATGCTGACCTGCGCGTGATTCAACACAATGGGTATCATTTACTCAACCTGATTAGCGAAATTCTGGACATGGCAAAGATTGAGTCGGGGCGCATGGAGTTGGGCCTGGAGTTTTTCAATCTGCGCGACATTCTGGAAGAGGTAATGACTACCGTTACCCCATTGGCGCGTGAAAAAGGGTTAAACCTGGAATTGGTGGATATGGCCCAAAATCCTGAACAGTTGGATATTGAGGCCGATTCCAAACGTTTGAAACAAGTATTTCTTAACCTGGCAAGTAACGCCATTAAGTTCACACTCACAGGTTCGGTGACATTGGGGGTGGAACGGAGGGGAAATCGTGTATTGGCCTGGGTACGTGATACAGGTCTGGGTATCACGCCTGACCATCACGAATTAATTTTTGAGGCGTTCCGCCAGGTAGATACCTCGGCCACACGCAAAGTGGGTGGCACAGGTTTGGGGCTGGCTATCAGCCGTAAACTGGTAGAGACCCATGGCGGCCGTTTGTGGGTAGAGAGTTCTGGTGTACCGGGTGAGGGTGCTATATTTTTTGTCGAGATTCCTGTTGGCAAAATCGCTCTTGTAGTAGGAGAAAAAAGTGACGAGTCCCACCATTATTTATATTGAGGATAATCCATTTAATATGCAACTGGTACAGCGGGCAGTAAATGCGCGTGGGTATCAGTTCCTCTATGCCACCAATGGGGCAGAAGGGTTGGCATTGATTGAATCACACCAGCCGCAGCTGATCCTGTTGGACATCAATTTACCAGACATTGATGGGTATGAGATTGCTCGTCGGCTACGAAGCCACCCGAATGAGGAACTGGCAAAAACACCTATTTTGGCCATTACGGCTAACGCTTTGCCGGGGGATGTCAAAAAGGTGATGGCTTCGGGTTGTAACGATTATATGCCCAAACCCATCAATATCCGGGATTTGTGGGCCAGGCTGGATCGGTTTTTGGCCCCGCTAGCGTAGAGAGACCCTATAAGGTTTCTGTTAAAAAGTATACGATGGATGTGCGATGTTTTGACATCTGGTTTTTGTGTACATTGGTGTCAAAAAAACATTGTATGTTTTATAGAAAGTGAATCGTTGCGAACAACCAGTCAAATGAAACGTTACAGGCAGATTCTCGCGGAGGTTTTTGTTCGATGAGTGCCCAGATATTGGTGGTGGAAGATGAAGGGTTGGTGGCACTCTCGCTACAAAGAAAGTTGGAAAATTTGGGGTATGTGGTGCCCTGCCTGGTGGATTCTGGGGAGGCGGCGATTGAAAAAACGGCCGAATTATCCCCTGACCTGGTGTTGATGGATGTGAATCTGGCGGGCAAAATGGATGGCATTGAGGCCACCAACCAGATTCGTCGCCAGTTTGATGTGCCTGTCATTTACCTGACAGCCTATTCCGATGCAAAAACAATTGAAAGAGCCAGATTGAGCCAGCCTTATGGGTATCTGGTGAAGCCGTTTGATGAACGGGAACTGCGGGCAACGGTAGAAACATCGCTCTATCGGCACAAGGTTGAAAAAGCTCTGCGGCAGAGTGAGGAGCAGTTTCGTCAGGTTTTTGAGATGGCTCCCATTGGCATGGTCTTGTGTGACCCAAACGGCCATTTCACCTATGTCAATCAATCCTACTGCCACATGATTGGTTACACCCCCCAAGAACTGGTCGGGCATCCTTTAACCGAGTTCACCCACCCCGACGACATAGCCCCCAACCTTGAACTGCTACAAAAGTTAATACAAAACGTTTTGCCCTCGTTCCAGATGCAAAAGCGGTATGTACATAAAAACGGGCAACCTATTTATGTCAATATACATGCCGTATTGTTGCGCGACGACCAGGGGCAACCCCGCCAGTTTGTGGCGCAAATTGTCAACCTCACGGAACTGCGCCAGGCTGAAATTGCCCTTCGTTATAGTGAAGAAAATTTCCGTACCCTGGTAAACACCATACCAACCCCCGTTGGTATTACCACCTTTGAACAAAAGCTGTTGTATATCAACCCCGCCGGACTTAACTTATTAGGGTACTCCAAAGAAGAGTTAAACGAGTTGGATCTCTTCCAGCTAATTCACCCTAATTACGAAGAGCAAATAAAACAAAACATTTCAGACGTTTTAACCGGGAAACACGCCTCTTTGTCATGGGAAATGAAGGTAATAACCAAAAGTGGCGAGGAGCGTTGGCTCCATTTCACCATCCGCCAAATCCAGTTCGATGGTCAGCCCGCTCTATTGGGGTCTGCTTTTGATCTCACCCGGCGAAAAAAGGTGGAAGAAGCCCTCTTTCTCACCGAGCGGCGGTATCAAGCCCTGGTGGATCAAATTCCGGTGGCAACGTACATTGTGGAAGTAACGGCCGATCAAACCCGAACCGTTGAGATACATGTCAGCCCGCATCTGGAAGGTTTTTTGCAGGTGAAACTCAGCAAATGGATGGGCAACAACTATGATTTATGGGTTTCCTTGTTACACCCAGAAGACCAGCAGCGAGCTATTGCCGATTACAAAGCCTTTTTAGAAAATCGCGCCCCCTATGATGTGGAATATCGCATGATAACATCCCAGGGAATGGTGCATTGGATTCATGACCAGGCCATTATGACGGCCGGGTATAACGACGGGGTGAAGCTGGTATATGGCACCATGTTTGATGTCACAGCCCGCAAGCAGTTGGAGGAACGGTTAGCGGCTTTGCACCGTTTAGGGCAAGAGTTGTTGCAGTTGGATAATAAAGAGGCCATCATGCACCGGGTGTTGGAAACGGCCGTTTATGAGTTAGGTTTTGAAACGGCCGAATATGGCCTGGTGGATGAAACCCGTCAGGAGTTACTCTATTACTACCTGGTAGACGACCACCCAATCCCTATCCCTAATTTACGCCTGCCCCTCAGCAGTTCATCCCCAACC
Source organism: uncultured Ardenticatenaceae bacterium (assembly GCA_964585465.1). Lineage (GTDB taxonomy): Bacteria > Chloroflexota > Anaerolineae > Promineifilales > Promineifilaceae > CAZPEJ01. The sequence continues at coordinate 652 of CAZPEJ010000026.1, read as the reverse complement.
GGTATTGGTGTCGCAGTGATACAAAGCGGACAATCCATCAACCTGCCGGATGTCAGCAAAGACCCCCGCTACATCTCCGAACCCGCCAACTGGGGAAAATCGGAACTGTGTGTGCCAATTAAAACAGGTGATCAGGTCATTGGGGTGTTAAACGCAGAAAGCCAACAGGTGGGGTACTTTACCGCCGCCGATCAACAGCTATTTGAAAGCCTGGCAGCCCAGGTGGCCGCAGCCCTGGAAAACCTGCGCCTGTTAGAAGCAGAACGGCAAGCCCATCAAACCACCGAAACCCTACGTGCCGCCGGTCTGGCCCTGTCACAAACGCTCAATCTGGAAACCGTTCTCACCACCCTGTTAGATTATTTAGGCCAGCTCATACCCTTCGATTCGGCCGTAATTATGCTCAAATCTGTCGAGGATGAACTGGTTATTCGTGCCCACCGCGACCGCCTGCCCGTGCCGGAAATGACCCGTTCCAACCGCATCCAGATGCCTGCACTGGTCAAAAACCTGCTGACAAACCAACAAACCGTTATCATCACCGATACCCGGCAATACCCTGGTTGGGAATACCGTTCCACCAGCGAACATGTGCATAACTGGTTAGCCGTTCCCCTGGTTGCCAGTGGCAACTGTTTTGGCCTTTACTCCC
>CAZPEJ010000025.1:17758-19239 GCA_964585465.1 uncultured Ardenticatenaceae bacterium | reverse complement strand
GCGGGCTAACAACCGCTTGCAGCCGACGTTGCTACCGCGCCGCGCCAGCGAAGGCTCTGGTTATTCTAGCGAGTCTTGCTCGTGTAGGAGTCTTCGACACCCACAACGCGGCTGAAGCGAACCGTTGGGCGGCAATTTGCCTCAAGGCTGTAGAATTGACTTACTGAAGGCTAAAAGTGAAACTATATGAATATTGAACTGCGTTCTCCATCTCGTTCTGACCGTGAACTTATCCGTCGCATGATGGAACTTTACCTCTATGACTTTTCGGAATTTGATGATGCCGATCTCGACGAACATGCCTGCTTTATCTACGGCGACCTGGATTACTTTTGGTTTGAACCCACCCATGCCGCTTTTCTGGCTACCGTTGACGGCAAACTAGCTGGCTTCGTGTTGGTAGACAATGATGTCAAGCTAGACGGGAATCAACGCTCAATATCTGAGTTCTTTGTCATGCGTAAGTATCGTCGCCGGGGCGTTGGCAGATATCTGGCTCATGATGTCTTCCGTCGGCTACCGGGAGCTTGGGAAATCGCTGTAATGAAAAGCAACAAACCAGCACAAGTCTTCTGGCGGAAGGTCATTGACGAATACAGCCAGGGGATGTTCCAGGAAGTGCTACTTGACAATGATGAATGGCAAGGCCCTGTGTTCTGTTTGGATAACCGTCAGTAAGCGTTTAAGTTCATGGAAAGAGGGTTGACTTGCGATTCAATGTAAATAATAAGTTACTGGCACAATCCAGCAAAATACTCTCAAGCCGAAAGGATTTATATTGGATTGTTGGTGGGGCTGGTTCAGGTAAATCCACTATAAGCCAAACCCTCTCAGCAAAATTTGGCATACCTGTATATGACATGGATGCGTGTATCTATGGAACATATCATAGCCGGTTCACTCAAGAGAAACACCCTGTTAACACAGCATGGTCAAAATCACAAGATGGGCTGGCATGGTTGCTGGGTATGTCTTGGGATGATTTTAATAATTTTAATCAGGCAGCAATCCCAGAGTATTTAGATTTATTATGTGAAGACATTATCTCGATGTCTCCCACTACCAGGTTATTAGTGGATGGTGGGATATGTAACCCTGCTATACTTGCCAAAGCCATTCCGACAAGCCAAATGATATGTTTAGCAACTTTAGGACGGTCAAGCGCAGAAATATGGAGCGAGACCAATGAACGGCAGTCTATGAAGGAAATAATCTTTCGATTACCAAACCCGAAGGAAGCATGGCGCAAGTTTCTTGAATTTGACGAAAAGATTACACATACAATTTTGAAGGAATGCCAAGAAAGTAATATAACTATATTTTCAAGGAACGAAACAGAGACAATTGATCAACTAACCACGAGAGTTGCTAATGTTTTGGGACTTTACTAACACCATCATTAACAACTTCAAAATGTATAGTTCTGCAAAACCAACTGCCGCCCAACACCCACATCCAGTCAACACCAAAAAGCGGCGCGG
>CAZPEJ010000025.1:0-17658 GCA_964585465.1 uncultured Ardenticatenaceae bacterium | reverse complement strand
TATGACACAGTGGCAAAACATTGTTGGGCATGAGTGGGCGGTGGGGTTGCTGGCAAAGGCGATTGAATACGGCCGTATTGGTCACGCCTACTTGCTCACCGGCCCGGAACAAATTGGCAAAACCACCCTGGCAAGAACTTTTGCCCAGGCGTTGAATTGCACGGCCGATGGAACAAAACCGTGTGGGGTGTGCCGTACCTGCACCCTGATCGCCGCCGACCGTCACCCGGATGTACGGCTGGTGCTGCCAGAGGTAAGTGGGCGGGGCAAGATGACGCTGAAAATTGAGGCTATTCGCAGCTTGCAACAGCAGTTGAGCCTGGCAACTTATGAAGCAAAGTACAAGGTTGCCATTCTCAAGCGGTTCGATAGTGCCACCGACGGGGCCGCGAACGCTTTTTTGAAGACGTTGGAGGAACCGCCCACCAACGTGATTTTGATATTGACGGCGAATGACTCAGACACGTTGCTACCAACGATTAACTCACGTTGTCGCACGGTGGGATTACGGCCGTTACCCACTTCTCTCATCTCCCACAGTCTACAAAGTCGCTGGCAGGTGGCCGCAGAACAGGCAGAACGGCTGGCCCATCTGGCAGACGGCCGTTTGGGGTGGGCGGTGCAGGCGGCGCGGGAGCCAGCGATTTTGAAGGAGCGGGCCGACTCACTGGCTTCGCTTTATGATGCTCTGGCAGGCAATCGCACCACCCGTTTTCTGCTGGCGGACAAATTGACACGCAAACCAGAACTGTTGCCAGATATTTTACGCACCTGGCTCAGTTGGTGGCGCGACGCGGCTTTTTTGGCCCAGGCCCGTGAAGATGGGTTGACCAATGTGGACGAAACAGGCAAATTACGCCACTACGCCAATTTGTGGACGGCCGAAAAAACCTTCACTTGCCTAAAACAGACCAATTTAGCTCTTTGGCAACTGGAACGAAACGCTAACACCAAACTGGTGTTGGAAAATCTGTTGCTGATTTATCCGTTGCCGTGAGTTAAGCAGAGAGCGTGAAACGTGATGTTTCACGTTTTACCCTTCTTCTAGCCAGTTTTTTAGCCATGTTTCCAAATCTTCGGGGTGTTCGGCTACGACGGCGGTAAATTTGGTTCCAGGGTAATGTTGTTGGAACCAGGTGGCGGTTAATACTTCCGGCCAATGGTGGGGATTGACCGCAATGACCCGTTTGTATTCCAATTCCCCCAGCCCGGCATCATCGGCGGAAAAACCAACGGTGTAACGGCCGATAAAACTCCCCTGAGCCGCCGCGACAAACCAGGGTAAATCGGCCGTTGGTGGCAGCAGCACATAGGTGCGTTTGTAAACCAGCCGAGACGACGGCACCAGTTGTACTTCGCGGGCTACTTGCAACAGCCGCAAAGCCAGTAACCGCGCTCCTCTGTCTCCCACAAATCTGATTTCGTACAAACCATCAAATGAGGGCAGAAAGGTGTATCGCCAGGTAAATCGCCCCTCATCCTGGGTAAACCCCAGAAATTTCACTGGTAACAAGGTTTCGTCGGGTCGTTTGATCCACAGGTCGGTGAAGGGGTGGTGGCGAGTGGAGGAGATAGTTATGGTAATCGGCTCTTCGGGTTGGGGGCGTTCCGGCTCTAAGTTGATATGGGTGTCGCCGGTGCCTACAATGTTAATGCTCCGTTTGTAGCTGCCAATAGGGCGCAAAAAGGCATTACGCCAGAAGACAGATTGTTGCCGTTTGGGCAGGTTGGGGGCAGATTTGAGGAAAACGGTGATAACGGCCGTTTCTGCCTGGGCCGTCAGGTGTAGGGTTTGCCAATGGCTGAGGGGTTGCGACACCTCACTCCACACAATCAACGGGCTTTGGGGGTCTGTGCCCCCGGTGGGGTCTAAACCAATTTGTAAATTGACATCGCTGGCTTCCAGGCGGCTGGCGGGGGTGGCATCTTCGCTAGACCATGCCTGCCCCTCGACCGTTAATTCATACTGGTTGCCTGGGGCGGCTGGTACCTGTTGCCACAACCCGCCAATGTGGGTGGCAAATGGGGTGGCGAGTTGTTGCACTTCGCGCCCATCCAGCAGCCCAGAGCTAAAAACGGGCTGACGATTTTTCCAGGCCGGAGACTCCTCGCCGCCAGTGAACCACCAGGGTGCCCAGCTTTCGGCCGTTATCAACTTTTTATCGTCGCGGTATGGGGAGAAAGGCTCTCCCAATGAGCCATTGAGTAAAATTTCTATCATAAATGTGTGGAAGGTAGACCATGATACGGTTTATCACGTCTCACGTTTTCTAAACAAATGTATCCACCATCGCGGGCATATCCACTTCTTTGACGCAGGTGGCATTGGACAAATTGATGAGACATTTTACCAGGGCGACCATATCGGCGTGGGGGATGCCATCTCCTTCCAGGCTGCCAGGGTTAAGACAGGTGACAGCAATCCGAAACGGCCGTAAATTTTCCCGCAGGGCATGGGCCACACCACGCAGCCCAAACTTGGAGGCTGTGTACGCGACTTCCGGCCCGCCAATGTTCTCCAACCCAGAGGTGGAGCCAATCAGAATCAATTTCCCGTTGGGTGATTGTTGCAGATTGGGTAGCAGTTTTTGGATGCAGGTAATGGCAGCAGTGAGGTTGACAGTGAGAATCCGTTGGGTGTCGGCATCAGAAACGGCCGAAAAATCATACGCTGGGCCAAATGCGTCATCTTCCCAAATGCCCGCATTGTAGATGAGTACGTCTAATGGTTGCCCGGCCAATGTTTGAGCAATTTGCTGGCTGGCGGCCGGGTGGGCCAAATCGGCTTGAATCCAGTGACGTTGGACAGAGGAAGGGGTAGAAAGGGAAAACGGCCGTTGCCGTGAAACTGTCCACACCACATCCCCCGGCTCTGGTAACCCGGTGTCAAATGCTGCTCCCAGCCCCCGGCTGGCTCCAAAGATCAAAAAATGTTTCATGAGTTTTTATTCACTAACTTTCCAAATACCAGTAGCGATAGTTGCCAGACGATTTTGCCGTGCATTTAGCTGTCTCGGAGTCCATTCCGGGTATTGAAGTTGTTGGGTAATTTTATACTGGCTGGTTTCGTAAATCGGCCGTTTCGCTTCATACATCTTGTTCTGGCACATCCGATTTTTTTCCACTTCTAATAACGTGTAATTGCCTAACCGGTAAATGTAATTTTCTTGAATATCCTGGCCGAAGAAACCATCCCACTCTGCCCCAGGGTTTTCGGGCAAAACATGTTCAATTGTTCCAGGGTTTATTTCATAATCGTAATCAGTATTGGCGGATTGGTTTTCCAGGTGGAACAAAATATAACGAACCAGGCTCTTATTGCGGCGGGTTTTTAACTGTTTGGTGGCAAAATCATGTTTGAAATCCTCATCACTGACATAAATCGGTTTTAGGGCTGTAAACAGTTGAGCAGCAGTGGAAATAGCCCCATGAAACACTTTTTGGGCAGCTTGATTATAAATGTCTTCCATCACATTGGGGTTTCGTTCACCAATAACATTGTATCGGAAGGAAATAACCGAACAGATCTTCAGAGCTTTCTCAAAATTTGGGGTGTCAAACCGTTCATAAGCTACCAACAACAGCGGAAAACATTGTGTCACCCGGAACAAACCAAACTCACGAATTCGCTGTTGAATCTGGCGATTCCCTCCCCACAATTCATCATACGGGTTAGACAAGGCTGCATAAACATTTGCCGATTTTTCGAGCTGGTCTAACAATTGAAACACTTGATCTGGCTGTTTATAGCTGTTGCGAATTGTTTTGAAAAGTCTATCCTGACGGATTAACCCGTTCCTGGAGTTCCAAAAGTGTCGAAGGAAAACGGGAAATGGCTCCAGATCAATGATGCCCACGATGTTATTCCATTGATTTTTAATGAGTTGTAAATCGCTTTCTACGTTTCCGGCAATTGAAAACAGGTAGTTTTTCAACAAATCGGTAACAGTCAGGCGTGTGCCACGATCATTTAAGGTTTCAAAGACCGTATAAGCGTTTAACTCATCCCCTACCGTAATAGCAATAAAAAATAGCTTTTCCGCAACGCACAAATCTAAAAAGTCACTCAAAGTTCGGCCGTTATATGCCCCATTCGCCGTAAAAAACGCCTTGATATTTTGGTAAAAAAATTGAAACGCTCCCCACAACTGTTTTTCTGAATCATTCAAACGGGTTGGGTTATTAGGCGGTTTTAGCTGTACGAGGTAAGTTTGGTAAAACGCATCATTGTTTTCATTTAAGAACACCTTACTTGAATACCGCAAAGACCCCGCCGACTTGCTACCAATGTAGTTTTTAATCAGTATCGAAATGCGCTCCTCGTTATCTGTGGTTTCAATCCCTGCATCTATCAAATCTTGAAGGTTTTTAATTACCGCTAAAACGATTAAACTAAACGTCACCAATCGTTGTTGCCCATCTATCACCTGGTAGGTTTTTCCCCCTACATCCTGGATGACAATAGCCCCCATATAATGTTTTTGCCCCGTCTGGTAAATTTCTACGATATCGCTCCACAAATCTTCCCAATCCTCTTTTTTCCAGGCATAGTCACGTTGATAGGGTGGAATTTTGTAAATAAGGCCATTCCCCAACAGTTTGCCAAAACTGGCAGTATCGGGGCTAAACAGATTATTTTGAGCCATATTTGTTCTGTCCTTTACTTAAAAGCGTGTTCCGTGATGGCCTTTTGGTTGCGGGTGTGCCAGGTGGTGGAGCCTTCGGCGGGGCTGGCGCGGCGCGGACGGCCGATATACCTTAACAGCATTTTCCCATCTAACAATCGCTCAATACGCGGCCGTACAAAATCCCACGCCCCCATATTGACAGGCTCCTCCTGCATCCACACCACTTCTGTCACGTTGGGATAGTTTGCCAACACCCCTTTTACCGCTTCGCCAGGGAAAATGTAAAGCTGTTCCACCCGCACCACCGCCACATCCACCTTGCCACTTGTTTCCTGAATCTGTTTTTGTACCGTCACCAAATCCACCCACACCTTGCCGCTGCACAGTACCACCCGCCTAATTTGTTCCGGCTGTTGATTGGCGAGTGGGTCGTCTATCACAGGTTGCCATTGCCCTTCAGACAACTGGCGCAGGGTGGAGGCGGCCAATGGGTGGCGCAGCAGGCTTTTGGGCGACATGACAATGAGGGGCAGGGGGTCGGTTTTGAGCAACAAGGCTTGCCGCCGCAGCAGGTGAAAGTATTGAGCGGCCGTTGTGGGGTAGGCAATGCGGACGCTGGTTTTGGCTGCCAGTTGCAAAAATCGCTCCAGACGGGCAGAGGAGTGGTCTGGCCCCTGGCCTTCGTAGGCGTGGGGCAACAGCAACACTAGCGACGGCGTTTGTTCCCATTTAGCTTTGCCGGAGACCACAAATTCGTCAATGATGGCCTGGGCGGTATTGATGAAGTCGCCGTATTGGGCTTCCCAGATGACCAGCCGTTCCGGGGCCTGGATGTTGTAACCATATTCAAAGCCGATGGCGGCATTTTCGGTGAGGGGGCTGTTGCGGATTTCAAAGGCGGCGCGAGCCTGGGGAATGGTTTGTAGGGGGACATGGGTAGTGCCGTTTTCGCTGTCATGAAAAACGGCGTGGCGGTGGCCGAAAGTACCACGTTCCACATCTTCGCCAGTGAAGCGGATGGGGATGCCGTCGGCCAGGATGGAGGCCAGGGCCAGGGTTTCGGCCGTTGCCCAATCAATAGCGGCTTCGTCGGGGTTGTTCAGGGCAGTTTCGCGCCGTTTGAGGGAGCGCACCAGTTTGGGGTGGGGGGTGAAACCGGGGGGGAAGGTGAGCCAGGATTGGTTGAGAGCGTGGAGTGTGGGGGCAGAAACGGCCGTTTTCACCATTTTTGCCGCCCCGGCCGGAGGAAACTGCAACTGTGGCTCCAACTGCCCGGCAATCTCCTCCACCTTCAACGACTCATACTCCGCGTGCAACTTACCCATCTGCTGCTGCACCAATTCCTCTGCCCAGGTGGGCGAAATCTGGTTGTTTTGTGCCAAATGGGTAGCCCACAACTGGCGCACAGTGGGGTGATGGTCAATTTTTTGGTACATCACCGGCTGCGTAAACCGGGGTTCATCCCCTTCGTTGTGGCCATAGCGGCGATAGCCAATCAAATCAATAATAAAATCCTTTTGGAACTCGCGCCGATAAACAATGGAGAGGCGAGCCGCCTCCAGGCAAGCTACCGGATCATCGGCGTTGACATGGATGATGGGTAGTTTGAACCCTTTTGCCAGGTCGCTGGCGTAGAGGGTGCTGCGTCCGTGGTGGTCATCGGCGGTAAAACCAATCTGGTTGTTGGCGATGATGTGAATGGTGCCGCCCACACGGTAGCTGGGCAGGCGGTACATGTTGAGCGTCTCCGGCACAATGCCCTGACCGGAGAAGGCCGCGTCGCCGTGAATGATGATGGGCAGGGCGTAGGAGTAGTTGAAGTAAGGCGGGCCAGCTTTGTCCGTGTTCATGCCAGCGGCGCGGGCCATGCCCACCACCACCGGGTTAACGTGTTCCAGGTGGCTAGGGTTGGGGGCCATGTTGATCACCAGGTCTATCATCTTGCCTGTTTTGCGGGCGTGGCGCACCCCGTCGTGGTATTTCACATCGCCTGTCCAGCCGATGTTGTTGCGGTTGTTGTAGTGGGCTTCCTGGTGTGGGTCTTTGAACTGGGTGAGAATTTCGGCGTAGGAACGGCCGAGTATGTGTGTCAATACGTTGAGTCGCCCGCGATGTGCCATGCCGATAAAGATGTTGTAGATGCCAGATTCGGCCGCGTCGCCGATGATTTCATCCAGCATAGGTACCATGATGTCTAACCCCTCAATGGAGAAGCGGGTTTTGCCGGGGAAGATGCGGTGCAGGAATAGTTCAAAGGTTTCTACCTGGGTGAGGCGTTGCAGCAAGGCCAGGTTGTCTATCGGGTCGTTGGGGGGGCGGAATTGGCCGGATTCGGCCGTTTCTCGCAGCCATTTTCGTTCTTCTGGTTCGCGCACTTGTTCATAATCGTAACCCAGATGGGTGCAATAAATATGCCGCAACGCCTGGATAGCCTCGTAGGCGGTTGTTGTGCGGTGGGCTAGCGGGCCGCCGATGAGGCTGGCGGGTAGCTGGTGCAAATCGGCCTCGTCAATGCCGTGATAGGCAGGGGAAAGGGCCGGGTCGCCAGGGGATGGGTTGCCCAGGGGGTCTAGCTGGGCCGCCAGATGGCCGTATTCGCGGATGGCTTGTGCCAGGTTGACAACCCCCATGATCTTTTCTGGTGCCGGGGAGGTGGGAGAAGGGGCGAGGGGAGAAGGGGAGTCGCCATTGGGTTGCCAGTGGTCAAAGTAGGCGCGGGTAATGGGGTCTACGGCGGCCGGGTTCTGCCGATATTTTTCATACAGTTCCAGGGCATAGCCCGCGTTGGGGCCGTGAAAGAGTTGCAGGATGTCTTGGTTACTCATGAAGGTAATTATACCGCATGAATGGCACAGCGTTTAGAAACACATGGCACATAGATAAACGCAGGCAAATGGTTTATCATAAGAAACGTGTATTTAACCCATAGGAGATTAGAGATTAGAGATTGGAGATTGAACCAATCTCCAATCTCTAATCTCCAATCTCATTCCTAAAGGTCTGGTCTTAAGACAGCAAAGGAGTTTTATACCATGAGTTTTCAAAGACCCCCTGGCCCAAAGGGGCATTTTTTCTGGGGTAGTTTGCGGGATTTTCGTCCTGACCAGCCTGGTTATCTTTCCCAACTGGTGCAGGAATACGGCGATCTCGTGTTTTTGTGGTTGCTTTACTTTCCAGTTTATCTGCTTGGCAGTCCCGACTATGTGCGGGAGGTATTGGTTAATCAGGCGGAAAAGTTTGAAAAGGCTCCGCTGGATCGGCAAATTTTAGGCAAATTTTTGGGGAATGGGTTGTTGACCAGTGAAGGCACTTTTTGGCGGCGGCAGCGTAAGTTGGCCCAGCCTGCGTTTCATGCGAAACGGATTCAGGCGTATGCGGGGGTGATGACCCAATACACGGAAAAGATGTTGGCAGGTTGGCAAAGTGGCGAAACCCGCGATATTGACACGGAAATGATGCGTTTGACCATGTTTATTGTTTCCAAAACGTTGTTTAACGCGGATGCCATCACTACAGCCGGAAATACGGCCGAAAAAATCGGCCAGGCTGTCACCGATTTGCAACATGTCTCGAATAATGATTACCAGCGAGGGATGTCGTTACCCGATTGGTTGCCAACGGCCGATAATCGTAAACGCCGCCACGCGACCGCTTTGTTTAATCAATTTATGGAAAAAATCATTGCCGAGCGGCGTACCAACCAACCCGGCGGACAATTAGAAGACAAAGGTGATTTGTTGTCTATGCTTATGGTGGCGCAAGATGAAGAGGGGCAACAGATGAGTGATCGCCAACTGCGGGATGAAGTGGCTACCCTGTTTGCGGCCGGGCACGAAACTACTGCGAACGCCCTCACCTGGACATTTTATTTGTTGTCGCAACACCCATCGGTGGAGGCCCGGCTACACCAGGAGTTAGATACCGTTTTGGCTGGGCGCACCCCTACCTTAGCAGATCTGGCAAACCTGCCTTATACCCAGATGGTGGTGAAAGAAGCATTACGTTTGTACCCACCTGCGTGGATATTAAACGGCCGTATAGCCCTGGAAAACGTAGAAATTGGCATTTACACCATCCCCAAAGGCAGCACCGTCTTCATCTCCCCCTATGTCATGCACCGATTACCCCAATACTTCCCCGACCCGGACAAATTTATGCCGGAACGATTCACCCCAGAAACAGAAAAAACGTGGCCGAAAATGGCTTACATGCCTTTTGGTGGTGGCCCGCGCGTTTGTATTGGCAACGCCTTCGCCATGATGGAAGCCCCACTGCTGCTGGCTACCATTGCCCAACAGTTTCAATTGCGGTTACAACCAGGGCATGAAGTCAAGATGGCCTCCCTTATCACCCTTACTCCTCAAAATGGGATGCCCATGCGCCTGGAATCGCGCCGTCAGGTTATACGGCCGTTTGTCCCGGCAATGAAGTCCCCGGTTGCGGCTGAAACGGCCGAGGCAATTCCCCACTGAAAACTGTTCACTGTTTACCGTTTACTGTTCACTATCTCCCCACACTGCTGCACAATCCGTACCGGGTCGAATTTGCCACCAATCGTTACAAGAGCGCGGGTCTTGAAAAGCCCCAGTATCCACCACCGCTACCACCACGTCACCCTCGCCGACAGTGCCAAACGGCTGCCCGGCCGTTAACGTCGGCAAATTGTAGGAGGGGGACGGGTATTCATATCGTGCCCCGTCTGGATCGTCCAGGGCATTGTACAAGGCCAGCAGGTTGGCATCGGTGCAGATGTTGTCCACATGCAGAGTGTAACCAGGAGCGGCACTATCTTCGCGGGTGTAATGCAGCATCGCACTATTGTGGTCGGCAAAAAGAACAATCACCTCCATCCCGTCGCCAATGTCATAACCGGAGATAGGTGCATATAACCCCTCTCCGGTTTCCCCACCCATGCCCAAAGCGGTTGCCGGGTAATCGGTAATGGGATCGCCGCGTGTGCCTGGGTCGGGGGAGGGTGCCCATATCCATTGATAGACCCGATAAAAATTTAACAGGTCTGGCACGCGGTATGGGTTAAAGAGTGTTGCCAGTTGTGGTGGCTGTGTGGGGTCATTCACGCCGTAATCTACCAGGCCACGCACCAGGTTGGGGTCTTCGTTTAAGAGATAGCTGCGTAAGTCCAGGTTTTTGTCGGCATGATTCGCGGCCGGGCGCACCGGGTTATCCAGGTCATGTTGGTATACTATGCCGCTGACATATTGGTTTGTGGAACTGGTGGGGCAGTGAAAGCCGGAACGCATGATAATGGGCAGGTAAACAAGGGGGGCAGAAACGGCCGAAATCCGCCCCTGCCAGCCAATGAGCCAAAAAAAACCAATGACCATCCATAAAAGACGCAGTTTTTGTGCCATATAAAAAATAAAACGTGAAACGTGATCACCAAAGCGTTCACGTTTCACGTTTCACACACCTAACTTGTTAATTTTGCCCTATCGCACAATCACCACCGCGTCCACCACTTCACCAGCAAAACCGTGTGTGGAACCATCCCAGTACAAACCTGGGCCAAAGGTGCAACTGGTGGTGCTGCCCAATGTGATGGGATGGCAGACGAAGATGTCTGCCCCATCGCCGATGCTGCCGCTGACAGAAAATGCCCCGGCCGTTGTCAGATAAAGGTCGCCATTAAGCGGATCCACCCACACCCCAACCACATCTTCCGAGCCACTGCCCAGGCCAACATCTGACCCATCAAAGTACAATGCCCAGGTTCCACTGGTGCTGCTGCCTAAGGACGTGGGGGTAAAGATGAGCAAATCTTCGTCGGTAGCTGTAAACCCAACACTTACGTTGCCGATAGTGCTGATGATAATTTTACCATCCGTTGTCAAGTTCAATGCGTCCACATCTTCACTACTGGCAGTCAGCAGCACATCGGAGGCATCAAAATAGAGTTCCATTGTGCCTGCGGTGGTGGAACCGGTGGAGGTGGGAATGAAACGCACAATGTCGGAATCATCTACCAGACCTGCACCTGCCAGGTTTACGTTGTCATGCCCCACACTAAACAGGATGGAGTCGTCAGGCAGTTGTTCAAAAGCGTCCAGGTTGGTGCCTGCCAGCCCCACATCTGAACCGTCGAAGAACAGACTCCAACTGTTGCTGCCACTGTCGTAGGCCAATATATCCTCATCGGCAAAGGAGATTGAAGCCACAGTGCCCCCACTGCTGGAACTGACATAGATGACATCGCTGGGTGGAGCCACTACTGTGTAGCTCGCACTGACAGGGGCGGCTACGTTGTCGGCGTTGTCGCTGCCACCAGTGCAAGTGACATAAAAGGTGCCGGTACCATCTGGGTTGCCGCCGGTGATGGTGACAGTGGCGTATGTGGCAACTCCAGACAGGGCATCACTGGTGGAGCAGCCAGCCACTGGTACGGAACCCAGGGTATAAGTAGCTCCATCAGTTACACCGGTAACTGCAACGGATGGGGCTGTTTTGTCAATGGAGAGGTTGGTTTGTGTGTCGGAGGCGGTGAGGCCAGCCAGGTCGGTGCAGGTGGCGGAGGCTGACTGGTTGCTGCCTTCGGCCGTTAACGTCTGACTAATGGTATTGTTTACCACCCCCGATAATCCATCGGTGCAACTCCAATCGAGTGTGATGTCGGTGTTATTCCAGCCATTGCCGTTAGCGGGCGGGGTTTGGCCGTCGAAGGTAATCACGGGGGCTGTTTTATCTACGTTAAGGGTTAAGTTATCGCTGGCACTGTTGCCTGCCAGGTCGGTGGCTGTGCCGTTGATGGTTTGGCCGCCACCTTCACCCACCACTTGGGGCGCGGGGCAACTGTCTATGCCGGAGAGGGCATCGTTGCAGGTGAAGGTGACAGTTACGTCGTTGTCATACCAGTTGTTGCCATTGGCGGCGCGGTCGGGGGCGGCCGAAATGGTGGGGGGTGTTTGGTCAATGTTGATATTGCTGACGGTGGCGGAAGCTGTGTTACCAGCCAGGTCGGTGGTGTCCCCGGTGACGGATTGGTTGGCCCCGTCGGTGGTCAGGTTTTGGTTGGGGCCGCAGCTATCTACCCCGGACAGTGCATCGCTACAGGAGAAGGTAACGGAAACGGCCGTATTATTCCACCCATTGATATTGGGCATCGGGGCGGCTGATCCGTTGATAGTGGGGTCGGTCAGGTCAATTTGTACCGTCTGGCTGGTGAGGCTGCTGATGTTGGCGGCGTTGTCTACGGCGCGAACGTTGACCAAGGTACTGCCTTCGCTGCTCAAGGTGAGCGAGGTAACAGAACCAGCTACGATATTCACGCTGCTGTTATCTAACCAGTAGCGCAACTCCTTCATGCCACTTTGGCTATCGCTACCACTCAGGTTGACGGTAACGGCCGTATTGTGCCAGCCATTTCCATTGGCGGGTGGGGCGGCATTGATAGCCGCAGTGGGTGCGGTGGTATCGGCAGAGGCTGGGGCCAGGAACAAGATAACCCCACTACGGGCTGCCAGTGTCACGCTGACAGTACCCCCACTCACGGTGTAAATGGTGCCGCTTAGGGCATCCTGGAGTTGGGTGCCATCGGCAAAGTAGGTGGAAACGGGAATATCGGCACTGTTGCTGCCACTGCCATTGTTGAGGGCAATAACGGCCGTTTCTCCGCCACCTGAACGAGCAAAAGCGTAGGTGTTATTGTCGCTGCCGGAAGTTGTTGTGTCTCCGGTCAACAGCGTGGCAAAGGCCCCTGTGCGTAAGGCGACATGCTCTTTTCGCAGATGGGCTAACTGGCTGTAGGTGTTGATTAAGCTGCTATCGGCCGGGCCATACACGTCTGTGTCCCCGCCTTCATCCGCCCAGGGATAGGGAGCGCGGTTGTAGGGGTCGTCCTCCGGGCCATTAACCCCGTTTGCCAGCGAAGGGGAGTCAATCCCTGCCTCATCGCCGTAATACACCATTGGTGCCCCCAGGTAGGTGAATTGGAACAGGGCGGTCAGGCGCAGCCGTTCTTTGGCTTCTGTCAGGCCGGTATCTCCCAAAAGTGTCAACACATACAGGGTGCGGTTGGTGTCGTGGGAGCTAACCAGATTGAGCATAGCGGCCGTTGCCTGGGGTGGGTAATCTTCGCGGACGGCTTGTAAGGCGTGGTCGAACTGGCTGGGGGTCAGCCCGGTGATGAAGTTGCTACCGTTGTTGTCGTTGTCGTTCCAGTTGACCCCACGAGCAAACCCCAAGATGTTTTTGCGGAAGCGGTAATTCATCACCGCATCCAGTTGGTCGCCGAGCAAAAATTGGGAAGCGTCATACCATACTTCACCCACCAATGGGCCTTGGGCGTTGTCTGTTTTGGCATACGGCCGAAAATCGCGCCACCAGTTGTGGGAAATTTCGTCTGCCACATCAAACCGCCAGCCGTTAGCTCCCTGGGTGTACCAATGTTCTACCACGTTGTTGCCAGGTGTGCGGTAAATGAAGTCGCGCACAGCACTGTTGCCATCCAATAATACGGCCAGGCTATCGAAACCAAACCAGCCTTCGTAGTCGCCTGAGCCGCACGGGGTGTTGCTGTTAAAGAAGACGTACCAGGGGCGATAGGTGGAAGCCAATGATTCACAAGCCCCGTCGGAGGGGTAACGGCCGTATCTGTCAAAATACAAACTGTCAGAGGATGTATGGTTAAACACCCCATCCAAAATTAAATACATCCCGCGTTGCTCCAACTCCGTCACCAACGCCTGGAAGGCGGCATCACCGCCCAACGCTGGGTCAACTGTCAAATAATCATCTGTATCATACCGGTGATTGGAACGGGCCAGGAAGATGGGAGTCAAATAGAGGGTATCAATGCCCAGGCTTTGTAGATAGTCGAGTTGTTGGGTAATGCCTTGTAAATCCCCCCCAAAAAACTGGTTGCCATAAGCATTAAAATAAGGCCCTGGCTGGCGCGGATCATAGATGGATTCATTCCAGGTGGTGTGGGCAATGGGGGTTTCGCTTCCGTAGAAGGTGGGGCAACCGATGGTGTTACCGGCGCGGCAGTAATCGTTGGTAATATCCCCGTTGCGGAAGCGGTCGGGGAAAATCTGGTATACGTTGGCATGTTGCAACCAGGCAGGTGTTTGGAATGCCGGGTCGTAGGCTGTGAGTTGGAATGCCGGAAAAGGTTCGTTGTCACTGGTGTTGCCTTCGCCACCCTGGCCCAGGTTGTCGTGGTTATCGTTGTAGGCATCGCTGTAATAATCTTCATCCAGCCGATCTGTGATGCGGAATTTGTAGTAGAGGATGGCAGGGGAGGCTGGTGTGTTGAGGGTGATGCTCCAGATGGCGTAGTTGATGCTGTTTTCTACCCGGTCTTCCAGATAGGTGAGGGGGTAGTCGGTGGGGCCACTGGTGGTTTGGGTGGCGGGGTCATACTGGTAAACGCGCAGGTTTACGCCATCTACATCAAATGGGAAGGTGCGAAAACGTAAGGTTACACTGCTGCCCGCCGCAACTGCTCCAAAGGGGGAACGGTAGTAGCTGTCGAAGGTGTCATGGCGTAACCCGTCCCATTGAATGTCGCCATCGTTGACGGTGTAGTTCCAGTTAAAACCGGTGAAACCATAGTCGCTGCCAAATTGGTTGCGGGTAAACAACTGGTACTCGACAAATGTGCCGTTGGCCTGGGCGGGAATTTCGGCCCGCCAGTTGGCCCCAGGATAGCCGCTATTATCGAAGGCTGCTAATACTTTGGTGTAGCTGCTGCCGATTTTGTATTCGATGCCAGCTGTTTCACCAAAGGCGGTGTCGCTGTCCATCCAGATGGTTACGGTTTGGGTGCTGTTGGGGGTTTCGGGGACACGCGCCACATGGTTGCGATAGGTGGCGGCACTGGCTTGTTGGCGAGGCACAAATAACCAGCTTAAGAGGATAAGAACGAAGAAAAAGAGGGGGAACGGCCGTTTTGTCATGTTTTTTCTCCTGTGCAAATGATGGATAAGTTGTTATCTAAAGTTTAGACTAGAATGGTTGATATGTCAACCTTTTGCGAAAAACAAAACATATATTGTTAACTCCAGGTTATTTCTGACAGTGGTTATAACGAAATGAAGCCCAGGCGGGTGGCGCGCACGACGGCTTCGGTGCGGCTTTGGGCACCTAGTTTGTTCATCAAGGCGTTGACATGAAATTTGACGGTGTGTTCGCTGATGTCTAGCTGGTGGGCGATGGCTTTGTTGGTTAACCCTTCTACCAGCAGGTGCAAAACCTGTTGTTCGCGGGGGGTGAGGTCTTCGGGTGGGGTGGTTTCGGCCGTTTCTGCCAATGGGGTAAAGGTGTGTAGGAGTGTTGGATCAAGAATGACGAACCCGGCGGCGGCGGCGTGAACGGCCGTTTCCAACCTTTCTACCGTTGTTTCCCGTTGTATCATTGCCCGTACACCGATACGCCACAAATCGGCCGTGCGGCTATTGTCCCCCAGCAACACCAACAACGGCACGGGAACATCCTGCCACTCTGGCAATTTTCGGCCGTTTTCCCACCCCAAATCCCACAACACCAGGTCAGGTTGATACCCGTCTAACTCTATTTCGCCATTTTCCATAATTTCAGGGCTGGCAACCTGCCCTACTACCTGGCAATCTGCCACATCACGCAGCAGAGCCACCAGACCCGCACGAGCATAAGGATCATCGGAAACAATCAGGAGACGGATTAAATTCATGGGGGGAGGATAACAGGGTTATCTATGAAACACATAAAAAGAGGAAAACTGGGTTTTTGAATGGAAAACAGGTTGTCAAACGGCAAAATGAGCATAGTTTAGAGCCGTTTTGTTTTACGTTTTTGCAGTTTGGCGTTATGATCCACTTTCTGTTTGCACTAGCCTGCGGTGTAGACAAGTTGATACATTGAAGTTTATTGGAAATACGGTTTTTCGCGCAGAGGCGCAGGGGCAGAGCGTTTTCCCCCCAACGTCTCCGAGTCTTTGCGCGACAAAAAATTGATCTCGATGTGGTTAAGGAAAAGGATATGTCTGACTATTTGAGTTCCCAATCGGTGCGGCAACGGATTACTGTTTCGCTGTTTATTACCCAAAGTTTGTTTTCGGCGGCGATGATTGCGTCGTTTACACTTATGTCTATTACGGCTGCCCGGCTGAGTGGTAATGATGCCCTGGCTGGTTTTCCCAATACGATGAATTTGTTGGCGCGGGCGGTGACTGCTTACCCGATTGGCTGGCTGATGGACAAGGTGGGGCGGCGAACTGGTTTGTCGTTTGGGTATTTGATTGGGGTGGTGGGGATGGTGGTGGCGGCTCTGGCAATTTCCTGGGGGTCGTTTGTGGGGTTTTGTGTGGGGGCGGCTCTTTTTGGTATGGGGCGTGGCTCGGCGGAACAAAGCCGGTTTGTGGCCGCAGAGGTGGAAGTTCCTAGTCGCCGGGCCAAAGCGATTGGCCTGATTGTGTTTGCTGGCACGATTGGGGCAGTGGGCGGGCCAAAACTGGTTGAACCGGCGACGGTATGGGCGGGTCAGGTTGGGCTGGTGGGGGAGATGGGGCCTTATCTGGTGGCTGCGTTTCTCATTTTTTTGTCGTTGCTGATGACGCTATTTTTTCTGTGGCCGGATCCGTTGGAAATCGGCCGTTTTCTGGCGGCTCAAGATGATAAACAAAACAATGTATCCCAGGCACCAGTACGGCCGTTAAGCCAGATTTTCCGCAACCCAACGGTTTTATTGGCGGTCACTTCGATGGTTGTCAGCCAGCTAGTCATGACCACCATCATGGTCATCACCCCTTTGCACATGAGCCATCACGAACATGGCACGGGAGATATTTCCAATGTGTTGATGGCGCACACCATTGGCATGTTTGCTCTTTCCAGTGTTACCGGCTGGTTAATTGGTAAATTCGGCCGTATTTCGATGATTTTGGTAGGTACGTTTGTGCTGTTAATTGCCAGCTTCCTGGCCCCTGTTTCCAACAATGTGCCCATGTTAGCTCTGGCTTTGTTTTTGTTGGGGTTGGGGTGGAATTTCTGTTTTGTGGCGGGTTCTTCGCTGCTCTCCGATGCTTTGCAGGCAAATGAACGTGGGCAAGTGCAGGGGGCTAACGAGATGTTGGTGGCGTTTGCGTCCAGCGTGGGCAGTTTAAGCACTGGGGCGTTGTTTGCTCAGGGGGGGATGACGGCCGTTAGTGCGGCTGGATTTGTAGTAGCATTGGTGTTATTGGGCATGGTATTATGGTCGGCAATGATTGACAAACGCAGCCAACCTGTGCTGCCTGCTTGAGTTTTTGCACCTGAAACCTGAAACCTGAAACCTATCATCTTATGCGTATTAACTTTTTTGACGATCCATTAGAGACACCCCGCGCCCGTGAAGAAGTGCGGTTTAATAAATTGGGTTTATATGTCCACGAAGGGGGGCGGCGTATTGCTGTGGGGTTTGATATTACCCCTTTTTTGGAGAAACCTTCTATTGAAGTGCGAGTGGTGAATGAGCAAGGAGAATCGGCTGGTTTGCTCAATGTCATTCATACCCATGAGCGCAATTTTAGCCTGACGATGCACTTGCGGGATAAAGAACCAACGGCCGTTTATCACATAACGGCCGTTCTTTATTACATCGCCGAACCAGGCGACCCGCGCCAGGTGGTTCACACTGTCGCTGCAAACTTTGATACGACAAAGCCGGGGGATCAAACGGCCGTATTTGTGTAGAACAGACTGTCTATTTGGGTCGTTTACGCAATACCCCCTTAATTTACTCCCAAGATTGGGCCAACCGTTCCAGTTTGGAGCGCATCTCCCGCCAGGTAATCTTCGATAGCCCCAATTTCTGCCGAATTTCGTCTGGTTCCACCTTGTTTTGCCAATCCCGAACGGCCGATACCCAGCGCAAATTCTCAAAAGACAAAATCCCCTGCTCCAACCCGCAAACAGCCCCCACATCTGTCAAAATATATTCCAGGTTACGAGCCGTGCAGGTGAACAAGGTATCGCGTGGTTGATTTTGAGCCACGTAATCATCCAGAACAGTCAGGCAGGCGGTTGATAAACTCAGTTTACGTTCCTTGTAACGCAGG
>CAZPEJ010000024.1:0-19394 GCA_964585465.1 uncultured Ardenticatenaceae bacterium | reverse complement strand
CTAAGGGGATTGTAGCCGTGCGATGGTTTACGGAATGACCAAAATGGTCAATGTATTGACCAAACGGTTGATAAACTAACTTGTCCTATAGAGGACTGGTGATGGGGGATTCGAGAAGGGAGAAATGGCGTTCAAACGGCTGGCTGATTTAGGTAGCTGTTTGGCAGGAGTGGGAATTTTGCTTTTTGTGGCTCATAACCGATTGGTTCTAGGTTCGAATCCTAGTAGGCCCATCATCAGTCTGTACACTGGTACAGACTTTTTTTGTTTCCAGGGATGTGTATAATTAGCAGATGGGTATCACTTACTCCCTTTCTATCTCAGCCCATTTGCAAGAATTGGCACCCCTGCGCTGTTTTGTGGAGGAGAAAGCAGAGGCTTTTCACATCCACCCTGTCAAGATACACGATATACTCCTGACCATAGATGAATTAGTAACCAATATCATTTTGCATGGCTACGACGGGCGTGATGGGCCTATTGGGCTGAAGTTGCGTTTTGAGGCAGATGAGTTGGTGATGATATTAACTGATTCGGCCCCAGTTTATGACCCAACCAAACATCCATCGCCGGATATTACATTACCCCTGGAAAAACGGCCGCTTGGTGGCATGGGGATTCATCTGGCACGCCGATTGATGGATGAGATGCGTTATCGAGTGACGGAAAATGGGGAGAATGAATTGACTTTGATTAAACGTGGTGTGTTTGAAAAGGAGGAAAATTATGCAAATCACAGTTGAACAAATACAACGACAGGTGCCAGTGACAATTCTTAAATTGGCAGGCGACCTGGATGCCTCGAACTTTGAGAGTGTGATTACCGAGGCCAGACAACTGTATGCAGCAGGGGCCCGTCATATGGTGATAGATTTTACGGCCGTTCCTTTTATGGGTAGCTCTGGCCTGGTGGCGTTGCACAGTGTCGCTTTGCTGATGCGCGGCGAAGCCCCACCCAGCCCGGAAGCAGGCTGGCACGCTTTTCACTCCATCAGCAGTGAGCAGGAATCGGGTGTGCAACAAAATGTGAAGTTGTTAAATCCCCAACCCAGAGTCAGTCGTACTTTAGAATTAACCGGAATGAACGCCTTTTTCGAGGTTTATACAGATTTAGAAACGGCCGTTGCTTCCTTTTAGGACGTAGGCAGTGAACGAAAAGGTTATTCACCAAGTGCCGCTATTTTCTGCTTTACCGCCATCCGAAATTGAACTGTTGGCTTCCACTTTGCAGCCTGTGACCTATGAAGTTGGGGTCAACCTGTTTCTGGAAGGGGAACGTGGCGACCATTTTTATATTGTATTGCAGGGGCAGGTAGCTATTATCAAGGCATTGGGAACGGCCGATGAACGTTTTTTGGCGATACGTGGGGCTGGGGATTTTGTTGGGGAGATGAGCTTGTTAAATCAAGATGGGTTGCGGACAGCCACCGCCCAGGTGCGGGAAAAGGTAACTGTTTTAGAGTTAACCCGTACCGAGTTTGATGCCCTGTTACACCGACACCCCACGATGGCATACCAGATGTTGCGGGTATTGAGCGACCGTTTGCGAGCCTCCCATAACAGTGCCATTCACGATTTGCAGCTGAAAAACCAGCAGTTGTTGCGAGCGTATGAAGAGCTAAAAGCGGCGCAGGCACAACTAATTGAAAAAGAAGCGTTAGAACGGGAGTTGCAACGGGCGCGTGAAATTCAAATCAGCATGTTACCAACTATCCTGCCGTATGTGGCAGGCTGCGAAGTGGGAGCGCGCATGGTGCCAGCGCGGATGGTGGGGGGGGATTTTTATGATGTCATGTTGTTGGAAAAAAACCGCCTGGGAGTAGTGGTGGGGGACGTGTCGGGTAAAGGGGTTCCGGCAGCCCTGTTTATGGCTTTAACCCGCAGCCTGCTGCGGGCAGAAGCGGGGCGGTGCCCTTCGCCAGAGGCGGTGTTACGAAATGTCAATCGGCATTTATTGGGCATGAATGCCAAAGGGATGTTTGTGACCGTTTTGTATGGTGAGTTGGATGTCACCAACCGTGAATTTGTGTATGCACGGGCGGGGCATGATTTGCCGTTGATCTGGAGCCAGACAAAAGTGTTGAAGGTGGTTCCGCCCGGCCGGGGGCAGCCATTGGGGCTTTTCCGCCAACCCGTGTTAGATGTCCAGACGTTACAGTTGGAGCCGGGTGACACCATGCTGTTGTATAGTGATGGGGTGACGGAGGCGGTGAACTCACAAAATGAGTATTTTGATGAGGCGGGGTTACAAACGGCCGTTTTCGCTACCCCGTTTGTTTCTGCCCAGGCATTGTGTGATAACCTGGTAGAAACCCTGGAATCCTTTCACGGCCCTGTCAGCCAGGCAGATGATATTACCCTGTTGACCCTTAAACTCTCCTCTGCTGCCTGACTGTTCTGTATCCAGTTGCCAGTACTCAGCGGGGAACTTCCAGAGGAATCCAGGGGAATTTGTCCGTTAGTCGTTCATCCAGGATGGGTAACGGCCGATTGGTAAACGCATCGTATAGTCGTAGAGTGCCGCCCAGGGTTTGCCCGGCATAAACAGAGGTAGCAACTTCCAGAAAGTGGGGAGACGTAACCTGGGAGCCGATCACCCACTTTAAGGTTGGGATTGCCCCCATCGCCGGTACCGAATCATCCAGGTCTGTCCAATTCCAGTTAAACCCATTGTCTTCATACCCAATTAACCGCACCGAAATAACCAGGTCACTTAAGATGGGTTGGCTGCTCACAAACCGATGCCGCCATCGGGTAACATCACCTGCTGCCAGGGCTGGGGGCAGTGGCTGGTGGCCTATCCAGGTAATCCCCTGACCCAGAGGAACATAGTGACTGTGGCTGGCGGGCTGAACAGCCCAATTGTTGTTGGGAAAGCCCCAAGGCCCTTGAAAGGGGGGGAGGAGGAGCGATTCGGCCGTTATGTTGTCGCGTATTTCGGTTTGATACCCGTCGGCCGTTTGCCAATGCAGGTAGAGTCGGTTTTGACCGGGTAGGGTTGTATCCCAGTCGTAACCTATCAGGTGGCGTAACGGCCGTTCCCCCCACACGGTTTGAAATGTGGGATGTTGTGTGCTGGGAGGGTGTGTCATGGGCCGCACTGTCACAGGCGTTAACAGGATTCGTTCATCGCTGCCTGCTATGCCAACCAGCGTGGTAAACTCACCAGGAGCGGCTCCCGGCCGGGTTGTGAGGCGGAATTGGGTCAAGGTCAGCCCCTCTGGTTGTGGGGTAATGGTTAAATCCTGCTGGGCATAGATGCGCCCATCACCGCCAACCAGGTGAACAAACAGCGAAACTGGTGCGGAGGTGGTGGAAAATGGGTGCCAGGCCAGGGTTAAGACCATTTCCTGGCTGATTTCGATTGGTGTGGGTCGCACCTGGTAGGCAACGATTTCAATTTGGCGGTTGAGCGATAGGTTGACGGGGGTGAACTCGTTGGGTATCTGGTTGCGCGGGGTTTGGCGGAACAAAAAGGCATCACCAATCGGTTCGGGTGGGGGCAGGGTGGTGTAGCTGTTTTCATCGAAGTGGGTGGCAATAACAAAACGGCCGTTTGCCAGTTCTGTGCCAATACGCCGTGCCCAGGTTTCGGCGTATGGTTCACCTTCTGGAAAAACAAAGTGAATGATCACATCGGGGCGAATGCCCTCAACCGATTGTAAGTACCACAAAGGGGTAACCCAATGCCAATCTGCCAGAATGACCGTATCCGCAGGGGCTTCAGCCAGCAGGGTTTGGGCATACCTGCGTGTAGTGGTGTCTTGATGGAGGTAGGCAAAGGAGGGGTAATGCTGCACCCCTTGAAAAAAAGCAGCAGTGAGCAGCCCGGCTGCCGCGATTTTTCCCACGATTTCTGTTATTGTGTTGGTTTGCCAGGTGGTTAATTGCCCGACTCCATACCCCAGGCATAAAACGGCCGAAACATAGGCAGGCAGCATGTATTCCACTGTTTGAGGAGCGCGGTAGGTGGCTGTGATAAAGGTGTGCCATACAAAGGAGCCACCCAACAAAAAAGCAACTTTTGGTTTTTGCCAGAGCAACCAGAGAAACCCAACCCCCATTCCCACCAACAGCCAGGAGGCAAATTGAAAGGTGAGGACGTTGCCCATGACGTTGAGTCGTTCCCATAACAAAGCTGGTTGGATAAAGTAGAAAAAATCCCCCCGAAACCCCCGCGCCAGCAGGTGATCCAGAAAACCGTTCCAGGTAGCCAGGGAGGGGGAAACCCCAGGGGCGTGGGCGGTGGCGCGCCAGGGCAGGTAGAGTAGGGGGAGCAGGGCTAGTAAAGCAGCCAAAAACGGCCGAATCCAAAATCGGGGTTGTTGCCATTCGGGTCTACGGATGAGCCAGAGAAAACCCAACCAGATGAGAGCCATAAACAGCAGGGAGGTGTGATGGGTAATGCCCAGGGTGGTAACGACGGTAAACCCCACCAAATAAGGCTCAGTTGTGGCACTGTCCGATGGGTTTGACTCCACACGTTGCCACAAGGCTAGCAGGATAAAAAAGGTAACGGCCGTAAACAGGGCGGTGAGGCTGCGGATGTTGGCGGTGGTGGCTTGTGACCAAAAGGTGGTGGAGGTAGCCAGGGCCAAAACGGCCGTTACCGCCCCACCATGCCGTTGAGTCAGGCGGTACACGGAGGCATAGACAAAAATCAACGTTATGGTACTGGTAACGGCCGAAAACAGGTTAAGTTTGTATGCTGGAGAAACAGGCCAGGGAAACCGGGTTGCCAGATACCCTAGCAGGGTGTAAAGGGGGAACCCCGGTGGATGGGCTACCCCCAGCCGGGCTGTTACCAGTTGGAACTCCCCCTGGTCGGCTGGTAATACGTCCGGGGCCAACGTTAAGACATAGAGGGCAAACAAAAGGCAGAAAAAGCAGCCGTAGAACAGGAATCGCTGTTGCCGATGGGGCGAGAAGGTTGCCAGGAAACAAAAGAGGAGAAGGGTGAAAACGGCCGTTCCCCCGGCCAATGTGGGATTAACCTGTGGATAAAACAGATACACCGCCAGAAACAAAACAGGCCAGACCGGCACTGGCCGCCACCGCCAAAACAAAACAAGGGAAAAAAGGGTACACAAAAACGTGGCAAACCAAGCACTTTGCCAACCATTCCCCCACAGTTCACTCAAAATTCGGCCGATGAATAACCCAATTAATAATCCGGGAACCGTTTTTTCCCCTAATTGTCTTATTTTGTGTCCCATGCAAGGCGATTATAATGGAATCCAAGAAAACAAAAAGCCGCCAGACAAGGTGGCGGCCGAAAACGCATTAAAAATGGTACAGCAAAAAGATAGAGAGAAAAATTAACTATTTACAGGATAAGAATGGGGCGATGCCTTTGTGGTGGCAATAGACTCCTCATAACTTTCTACCCAATTTTCTTTGCGGCTCATACGCGAAGAAAGGATACAGGCGGAGACAGTCAAAACGGTTGCTGTCAAAGAAGCCAGGGCACACAGTGTGGCAATAGTGGTAAATACTGTCATTTTGAGTTCCTTCTTCCTGCTAAAAATCCCGTTATCAATCGTAAGCGACTTTGTAAGGTCTACCATCTATATTATACAACTTTTTCCTTCTGTCATTAGTACCAATGGCCTAATCATTTGGTACTGGGTAATATAGTACAAAATAATTTGCTAAAATTGAGTGAAAAAAACATGAGAAACGGCCGAAATTCCTAAAAATATGACCGATCAACCCAGCCGCCAACCCGCAGCCCATCCAGAAGCACTTGACCAACCGCAACAATCTGCGGCTGCATTGATCGCGGGCCGTTACGAAGTGGTGCATAAACTGGCAGGTGGTATGGGGTTGGTGTATCTGTGCCGCGACTACCAGACCCGACAATTAGTAGCCCTGAAAACCTTCAAACCAGAATACCTCTCCCATCGCACAGCCCGCGACCTCTTTTTGCGCGAAGGTACCATGTGGGTTGAATTGGGCATTCACCCGCACATTGTCCGCGCCTATCGGGTGGAGCGAATTGGCGACGGCCGTGAAGTTTACCTGGTTTCTGAATGGGTTGTGCAACCTCAAGGGAGGGATGGCCCTTCTCTTCGTTCCTGGTTAAGGCCCGGCCAGCCGTTGCCCCTCAAAACTGCCCTCATCTTCACCCTGCATATTGCCAGAGGCATGAAATATGCCACTGGCAAAATCTCTGGCCTGGTTCACCGCGATCTTAAACCGGAAAATGTGTTAATTGGTTACGACGGAAACGCGCGTGTGACCGATTTTGGTCTGGCAAGTACCCTTTCCGGCATGAGCAGCGAATCCGTTTCTTTGCCCAAAAGCCGCGAAAACTCCTTGCGTACCCAATTGACCCAGGGAGCCGTCGGCACACCGCTTTACATGGCTCCCGAACAATGGTTGCAAAAGCCGTTAGACGCTCGTGCTGATATTTATGCGTTGGGGTGTATTTTGTATGAAATGCTCACCGGCCAGTTTGCGGCCGATGGCGAAGAAAAAGATGACATCCGCGAAATTCATATGGCTGGACAAATAAAACCCCCACCAGCCGATACCCCGCGTGAAGTGATTCTTTTTTTGCGTACCTGTTTGATGGTCAATCGAGAACAACGTTTTCGAGATTGGGGGTCGGTGGTGCAAGTTCTAAACGACGTATATGAACGGGTGTTTGGTGAACCACCCCCACCGGAACGGGAAATAAAAGCAGAAAACCAGGAAGTTCGCCTGGCTGCGGGTGAATCTTATAACAGCATGGGGCTTTCTTACCTGGATATTGGCAAGCTAGATGTGGCCGTGATGTATTTTGAGCAGGCTGTGTGGGTGGGGCGTATTGAACACTCACTAGAGTTGGAAGGCACCGCGCTGGGGAATTTGGGGCGAGCGTATACCGCTTTGGGGTATCTGGAGCGAGCGATTGAGTTTTATGATGAACATTTGGCGATTGCGCGGGAGCTGGGGCAACGGGCCGAAGAAACCAGGGCCTTGAGCAATTTGGGGCAGGCTTATCGCCGTTTAGGAGATTTACAAAAGGCGATTCGTTACCATGAACGGGAACTGTCTATGGCCCAGGGGTTGGGGGATCGTTTTTTGGAAGCGGCGGCTTTGGATAATCTGGGAAATATCTATCGTCAGATGGGAACCACTCCCCAGGCGGTGAGTTTTTATCAGCAGTCGTTGGCGATTGCCCGCGATATTGGCGACCAGGCGCGGGTAAAAAGCATTTTGCGAAGCATGGGGCGTATTTACCTGGATTCTGGGGATGTTAAGGAGTCGGTGGCGTTGTTTCAACAGGCGTTGGATATTGCTCGCAAGATGGGGGATCGAGTGGGTGAGGGAGAGGTATTGGCCGATTTGGGTGGCCTCTATTATAAAGAAAGTCATACGCAACGGGCGGTGGAGTTTTATACCCGGGCGTTGAAGATTTTGCAGGAAATTAATGATCGGCGGCGGGCGGTGCGGGCGATGAATGCGTTGGGGGATATTTATTTTGAGATGGGGAACATTGCAGAAGCGCGGGAGTATTACCGTTCTTCGTTGGATGCGGTGCGTGATCTGGGTGATTTGGTGATGGAGCGACGCACGTTAGCCAAGTTGGGGCATGTGTATAGTGCGATGCAGGATTACACGCAAGCTGCCAATTTACATAAACAGGAGTTGACGCTGGCGCAGGAGTCGAAGGATAAAACGGCCGAACAGCAATCTCTCATCAACCTGGGGCGGGCGTTTGAGCGGTGGGGGGATTTGAGTCGGGCGGTAGATTGTTTTGAGCAGCATCTGGCAATTTCGCGGCAACTGGGCAACAGAAAAGCCCAACTTACTATCCTAAAGATATTGGGTGGTTTGTATCACAAATTAAAGCAGTATCGCCTTTCGGAGAAGGCGTATGGGGATTTCCTGGTTTTCGTGCGTGAAAATAACAACCAAACGGCCGAATGTGATGCTTTGAACAAATTGGGGGATGTGGTGTTGGATCGGGGGGATGTGCGCCAGGCAGAACAGCATTACAAAGATGCCCTTAAAATAGCCCAGGAACGGAAGGATGTGTTAGCGGAAGCTATTACAACTAGCAATCTGGCGACGGTGAATTTTATTGTTGCCAATAACAGTGGTAGTTTGACAGGGCGTTGGCAGGCCACTCGTCTGGGGGAAAAGGCGTTGGCTTTGGCGCAGAAAAGTGGGGATGAAAACGGAATTGCCGGGGTTAGTTACAAGTTAGCTCTGCTGTTTTATAACCAGGAACGGTGGGACAAGGCCGGGCCGCACGCCAAAACTGCTGAGGAGTTGTTTGTACGCCTGAATAACGGGGAGATGACGGAACGCGCACGCCGGTTGTCGGGGGAGATTGACCGGAAAAACTTGAAGAAACGTGGGACGGGTTTTTTCTAGTCGTTGATGCGGTTCAGGGTTGCCAGCAGGGTTTCGGCCGTTTTTACAGGTTTTTCAGCATCAAACAGCAGGTAACGGGCGGCATGGTTGGGTTGGGCATGTTTGCCACTGGCAAACCGTAGCTGCTGGTTGGCGATTACTTTGTACCCGTTGCGGCAATCTATGTGACCGCTGACTAAAACGTGTTGGGGGTGATAATCGGTGGAAAAGGCTTCCAGGGTGGTTTTGACAATCAGGGGGTAGTAGGACATGCCGTACTGTTGTTCGTTGCGGGTGAAGAGGGCAGACCAGAGAATTTCAAAGTCGCGGTGGGTGTTGGCGGTGATGGTGCCAATGAGAAAGTCGTCGTAACGGGGGTCGTCTGGGCCAGTGACAGCCAGGTAATCATACACCATTTGGTCATAGGGTAGCTGGTTCCGTTGGCTCATGGCGCGGCGCAAAGACGGCCGTTGTTCGTCGGGGATGAGGGCGATCACGTCTTGCAAAACTTGTTGGTGTGACCAGTTGAACAGCTTTTCTACCCCTTTAACGGCCGTTAATTCGGCCGCCGCCCCAGCATGAGAGAGTGTAATCCCCGCTTTGGTTCGTACATAAAAGGGTAATTGACGGAAAAACGTGATGACCGTTTCCCGGTGTTCCCCCATTGCCCATTCAAAACGGGGGGTAAACAGGTCTTCCCCTTTTTGCAGCGTAAAGTGGTAAATGTGGGGTAGTTCGTGGTTGCCGCAGAGGTAAATAAACCGACTGCCCAGGGTTTCTTGCAAGGCCAGGGCATCTAATACCATCGGCAATGATCCATCGTGTTCTGGCCTGGGGCGGTGAATTAAATCCCCCATGAGGACAAAATAATCTGCTTTGCCTTGTGCCTGGAGGGTTAAAAAAAGGTCGCGGTAACGCTGGTAGGCTTGCCAATCTCCGTGCAGGTCGGTGACGGCCATGATGATACCTGCTTCCAGGTCTATGACACGTTGTTTGGTACTCAGGGCAGTCACCGGGGCTTTTGCCGCCTGGTTAGTTCGGCGTGGATGTCGTCGAGGGTCAGGTCGCGGGAGACCAGGAGAACGAGTAGGTGGTAGAGGAGATCGGCCGTTTCCTCTACCACCCGTTCATTTCCTTGACCTTTTACTGCCAGAATAATCTCGATGGCTTCTTCACCCACCTTTTTGACAATTTCATCCTCGCCCGCTTGTAGCAGTCGGGTGGTGTAAGAGTCAGGGTGTGGGTTTTCCTTACGTTCCAGCAGGGTTTGAAAGAGATCGTGCAGAAAATCTGTCATTGGTGGTGGGGATTAGAGGTTATTGTGTCTCTAATCTTGCTTTTTAGCCCAGGTTGACGGCCGGTAAATGGGTCATCGCCTCTTGGATAGCTTCGGCCGGGTATTCGTAATCTTCCAATTTGCCTTGCAGATAAGCGTCATAGGCCATCATGTCAAAGTGCCCATGCCCAGAGAGGTTAAAGGCAATCACCTTTTGTTCGCCGGTGGTTTTGCAGTGCAGGGCTTCGTCAATGGCAACACGCACCGCATGGGCAGATTCGGGGGCGGGGAAGATGCCTTCGGAGCGGGCAAATTGCATAGCAGCTTCAAAGGTTGCCAGCTGTTTCACGGCGCGGGCTTCGATGTGGCCGCTTTCGACCAGGGCACTGACGCTGGGGGCCATGCCATGATAACGCAGCCCGCCTGCATGGATGCTGGGGGGGATGAAGGTGTGCCCCAGCGTGTACATTTTGACGATGGGGGCCATGGCGGCCGTGTCGCCATAGTCAAAGGTGTAGCTGCCTTTGGTCAGGCTGGGGCAAGAGGCGGGTTCGGCGGCAATGACGCGGGTGGTTTTGCCTGCTGTCAGGTTTTGGTGCAGGAAGGGGAAAGTGAATCCGGCAAAGTTGGAGCCGCCACCGGCGCAGCCAATGACGATGTCGGGGTATTCACCCGCCATTTCCATTTGTTCCAGGGTTTCCAGGCCGATAACGGTTTGGTGCATGAGGACATGACCAAGGACGGAGCCGAGGCTGTATTTTTTGCTGCCGCCAGAGGTAGCAGCGGCTTCAACGGCTTCTGAAATTGCCATGCCCAGGGAGCCAGGGGAGTTGGGATCGGTGGCTAATACGGAACGGCCGTAATTTGTCCGGTCTGTTGGACTGGCAAATACTTGTGCGCCATAACTTTGCATGATGATTCGGCGGTATGGTTTTTGGTGGTAAGAGACCTTGACCATGTAGATTTCCAGGTCAATACCAAAGAAGTTGCAGGCCATGGCCAGGGCTGACCCCCACTGCCCGGCTCCTGTTTCGGTGGTGAGGGCTTTGGTGCCTGCTTCTTTGTTGAAAAAGGCTTGAGGAACGGCCGTATTGGGTTTGTGTGACCCCACCGGGCTGACCCCTTCATATTTGTAATAGATGTGGGCGGGGGTGTCTAACAACTTTTCCAGCCGTATGGCGCGAAACATCGGGGTAGGCCGCCACAATTTATACACCTCGCGCACTGGTTCAGGAATCTCAATCCAGCGATCCCCACTGATCTCTTGCATAATCAGGCTCATGGGAAACAGCACACTCAAAAACTCCGGTGTGACAGGTTCCATTGTGCCAGGATGCAACACCGGTTGGGGTGGCACAGGCATGTCGGCGTTGATGTTGTACCATGCTTTGGGCAACTTCTTTTCATCCAACAAAAATTTGGTTTGACTCATGACCTTTCTCCTCGATAGGGTTGCGTATGACGTATTGCGTATTGGGGGGTCGTTACGCAATGGAGATGATTATAAGTTGATAAGGGGCTTGACGACAACGGCCGTTTCTTTGATAATCCTATGCAACAAATTCCTCTTTAAGTGGCTACGTTAATTTTGCAAAGGCAGGTTTTCCGCGAATGTTAAGCTAAGTTTGTACCCTGACGATTGTTGTGACGTTGGATGTTTTGTCATAGGACGTATGGTATTTTGTGTGCCATACGCATGGGGGCAAACTGATGCTTACTGCACACCACCTGTGTAAGGCCTACGGGCTAGATACGATTCTCTCTCACATCTCATTTACTATCAATGCTGGCGACCGAATTGGGCTGATTGGCCCCAACGGCTGCGGCAAAACAACCTTGATGCGTTTGCTGACTGGGGAAGAAAAACCAGACAGTGGTCACATCGTGTTAAATCCGCCCAACTTACGGGTGGGTTATCTGTCCCAGGGGTTTACGCCTGACCCTACGCTGACGCTGACGGAACTGCTGCATCAAACGGTGGGCAATCCCACCTTGCTGGAAAAAGAGTTGGTGGTGTTGTCCTATCAATTAACGGCCGATCCCACCAACCCCACCTGGCAAATGGCGTATGATGACCTGTTGGAAAAGTTGAATCGGTCGGAAAACGGCCGAATTCAAACCACGCTGGCCGCTTTTGGTTTGGCAACCATCCCCCCGGAACAACCCATTGGTTCCCTCAGTGGTGGGCAAAAAACCCGCCTCATGCTGGCCCTGGTGCTGTTGCACGAACCACAACTGTTGCTGTTGGATGAACCCACCAACCATTTGGATATAACCATGTTGGAATGGCTGGAGAACTGGTTAAACGGTTTTGCCGGGGGTGTGCTGATTGTTTCCCACGACCGCACCTTTTTAGACCGGAGTGTGAACCGCATTTTTGACCTGGACGCGGAAAAACACACCTTGCGTGACTATCGTGGCAACTATACCGATTACCTGGAGCAGTTTTTGCAGCAGCAGGAGAAGCAATGGGCAACGTATCGTGACCAGGTGTATGAAATCCGCCGCATGAAACAGGACATAAACCACACCAAGGAGCAGGCCAGTTGGGTGGAGCGCACTACCAAACCCAATCAGCCGGGGGTGCGTCGCCTGGCAAAAAAGGTGGCCCGCAAAGCTCTTTCCCGCGAAAAAAAGCTTGAGCGTTATGTGGAATCGGAGGAGCGTGTGGAAAAACCGGGGCGAAGCTGGCACATGAAATTGGAGTTCCAGGAGGGAAACCATTTGGGGCGGGATGTGCTGACATTGGAAAATGTGTCGGTGGGGTATGCTGCCGAAAAACCGCTATTGCAAGGGGTGACGCGGCAGGTGCGGGCAGGGCAACGCATTGTTTTAACGGGGGCAAACGGGGCGGGTAAAACGACGTTGTTGCGGGTGGTGGCGGGGAAATTACGGCCGTTATCTGGCACCATTCGCCTGGGTAGCAGTGTCAAACTGGGGTACTTTTCTCAAGAACAGGAGCTGCTTGATCCCACTCAAACCCCGTTAGAGACCATTCAAATGGCCGCTGCCATGAATGAAACGGAGGCCCGTTCCTTTTTGCACTTTTTCTTGTTTACCGGAGATGATGCTTTACGGCCGAATGCGCTGCTCAGTTTTGGTGAACGGGCGCGGCTCTCGCTGGCAACGCTGGTAGCGCAGGGGTGCAACTTTTTGTTGTTGGATGAACCCATCAACCACCTGGATATTCCTTCACGCACCCAATTTGAGCAAGCCTTGACCCATTTTCAGGGGACGGTGCTGGCGGTGGTGCATGACCGGTATTTTATTGACCGTTTTGCCACCGAGGTTTGGCTGGCAGCCGACGGTGAGGTGCAAACGTGGCAGATGAGTGATTAGGTAAATGTTTGGAAATTACCTCAAGATTTGGAGAAAGAGGAAATTCTTCACCCGGCGCGGCGGGTCTTCCGCATGTCGCGTAGCCGAATGCACTCTTCAGCGTCTAGTCGCTCGATAGCCCGCGAAAAGGCTGGTGTACTCATTTTACCGGCATGGGTTTCCAGGTATTTTGTGACTTCGCTAACATAGACGCGCCCCATCTCGCGCAAAACCCAGCCAACTGCTGTCTGAACATAGTATCGGTGGTCGTTGATGCAGTTCGACACGAGCGGCAGGACTTTCTCCCAGGGTAGGAAGATCGCGTTTTTGCCGCTGTAATGGATGAGACTCACAAGAGATATGCGTCGTAACCATTCGTCGTTAGTATGGTTCCAGGACACAATTTGCGGATAGACCTCTGCCAGACAATTTTCCAGGATTCGTGAGTAGATTGCGCTTAATCCATCGCTATGGCACCAGTTATCAATACGGCTGCTCCAGTGGCGAACCACAGGCCAGAGGCCAGGGTTGACGTGTTTGCGGACAACCGGCGCATAGAACTCAAGGGCGGCAAAGAGTGCATCGCCATAAGGGGAGGTTTTCCAGATCGTGTCCCACACTTCTAGCACCTGGTCTTCGGGCAGTTTGTAAAAAGAGAACCCTTGCCGAACTCTCTGCCTTAGGTTAGGGAAAGTGACCCCCAGATGTTCAAGTTGCGACCCACGATCCTGTTGGACAGCTTTGCCAAAAGCTGAATTGCCTATTGCCGTTAATGCTTCAACAACTTCACGATGGTATTCCTGGAACTTCGTGTTGTTTATGCTCATGGCTGGTTTACTTTTGTCTGCACGAATTTTTACTCTGTCGTGGTTGTTAATTGCCGGGCTTCCTCAATCCAGGCTGCAATATCGGCCGTTTGCCAGTTTTTGAGTTTTAGGATGTCGGCGATGTGTTCTGGGGTCTGGTTGGCTAAGGCTGCCAGGGTATCAATTCCCGCTTCTGCCAGGCGTTGGGCATATTTGGCCCCAATGCCTTTGATAATCACCAGCTCGTTTTTGTCGTTGGCACGCATGTGGCGTTGCACCAGGTCGAGGCGGGATTGCAGGGTGTCGAGTTGTTCTTGTGCCTGTTTTAAGGTTTCTTCGGCGGTGGATAGTTTGTGGCGCAGGTTTTGGGTTTCGGTGAGTTGTTTCAGCAGCCCGGTGATTTGTGCCTGGGTTTCTTCGTCGCGGGTAGCGGCCGTTTCCAGTTTTTGCCGCAGATGGTTGTTGTCGTGCCGCAGGTCATCTAACTCTTCACACACCCGGCTCAGGTTGTTTTGGGCTGCGTCGGTGGCGGATTCGGCCGTTTTGACCTGATGTTGTATTTTTTCATATTCGGTGTTGAGTTGGGCAATCTGGCTGGTGGCCTGGGAAAGCTGGCGGCTGGTTTCTTTTACCTTCACTTCTGCCTGGTTGAGGCGAGGGGTGGTGAGTTTTAACTTTTCTTCCAGTTCTCGTTTTTGGGAAACGGCCGTTTTCAATCGCCGCCCCAAACGATAATCATCCACTACCAGGGTCAACAAAACACCAATGAGTAAACCGAGTAACACCGCCAGGGTGATTGTTACAACGTCCATAACACTTTCCTGATTTACAGCATTTTGCGCGTTTCTGACAAAATGGTTTCGGCTCTTTTTTCGCCAATGTCTAACAAAACAGCCAGTTGGTCTGGGGTCAGTTGGCTTAACGCTTCTAGACTGTTTACCCCTTGCTGGCGCAGCCGGGCAGCAAAAACTGAGCCAATGCCTTTGACAATTTCCAGGTCAACGGGTGGTGTGGGAGGGGTTTGGGGAGGAACGGCCGTTTCCCTGACCGGTGACTTTTTGAAGCGGGTCTCTGCATCTGCCAGTTTATCTAATAGAGCCAACGCCCCTTCTTCGGCTGATGTGCTTTTCTGCCAGTACCAGATTATCAAACCCACCAAAATGCCAAATAATAAACCTAACCAGAAGTTTGTTTTGTTCATAGGGGAATTATAACAGGGAATTTGAACTGTATGACGTGTGGCGTATGGTGTAAATTTCTCATACGCAATCGAGACCCTGCAAATCATTATTTCTGGCAGTTTGTGGGAAAAGTGGCAATGGAACGCGGATGACGCAGGTTTGGTGGGTTTTCGCGTTTTTTTTCTGGCCTTATCC
Source organism: uncultured Ardenticatenaceae bacterium (assembly GCA_964585465.1). Classification (GTDB taxonomy): domain Bacteria; phylum Chloroflexota; class Anaerolineae; order Promineifilales; family Promineifilaceae; genus CAZPEJ01. The sequence continues at coordinate 4,272 of CAZPEJ010000024.1, read as the reverse complement.
GCGTGTATCTGTTCCGTCCGCGTTATTCTGCCGTTCTCCGACAGGCCTCTAACTTGTGGTTAATACCAGCCGATTTAACGCTTCACGGGCGGCGGGGAGATGTTGCATGGCGTTCCAGTTGCCGGGAATATCGGCCGTTTTTTCAAATGCCAACAACAACCGAAAAGGGTCTGTCTGGGTGGGTTGGCCGCCAGCCTGGGTTTGTTGCCAGAACGGCCGTAATGTTTCTTCCCACTGCCCATACTGTTGCCGCAGCCAGGGCCACGCCTGATGAAACGGCTCTTCAGCCTCCTCCAGCGTCATTTTTTGCCGATATACCAACACCACCACTCGTTCTAACAAATCCCAATGAGCGATAAACTCATCTAACGAGTGATTGTCTGACCATTGGTTGAGAAACCGGGTAAATGGGTTCATAGGGTTTATACAAAAACCGTTTTAGATGTTTTTAGAGATAGGTGATTGGAGAAACGTGAAACGTGAAATTTCTCTGGTCACGTTTTACGTTTCACGTTTCATGTCAACCCGAAAGACCCGTTATTCATTGCCAGATTTGACGGCAGAAGGGTTCAAACGGGCAAAGGTTTGGGCGGTTTCCTGGTTAAAAAAGGTCAGTTGCACGGCCGAATAATCGGCAACCGGGCGAACCCTTACCCCGGCGACGTAATCGCTGTCGGTGAGGAATTGCCAGGCCAGTAGCGGGGCGTGCCACAACGCTCGCCCCCAAACGGGAATTAACAAAATTCGAGCAAATAGTTCCACCACAAACCCGGCCGCAAACCCAACAATTAACGCGGCTGCCCCACCCAGTACCCACGAACCGTATGTTCCCGACTGGGTTCCCTCGTCCAGACCCAGGTAAGAGGCGTAAAGTGTGACCAGGACAAAAACGGTCGCTCCCACCCCCACAAACCCCAGGCCAAACGGGATAAGACCAGCCAAAAACTGGTTTTTGCTGGCCTGGGCACAGCTTTGGCAATGGGGTAGTGACAGGTTGATGGTTAACTGTTTGGTGCGCTTTTTTACCTGCACCTGTCGCGCAAACATCAGTTTGGATTTAGTAACGGCCGTTTGCCCACAATTGACACATTGTTGCGGAAAAACGGCTGCTACTTCCCCTTTGGGTGTAACCGGCAGTTGAAAAGTTTGTGCCATCCCCGTTATCCTTCCAGCGAAAATTGCACCTTACACGCTTCATTCATTGCATTAACAAACTTTTGCCGTGCGTTAACCCAGAGGTTAGAGTTTGCTGCCATCGCCAGCTGTTCGGTGGGGTCTTCTCCCTCCTGGGCGTTGTAATACACATCCTGCCCGGCATCGGCCGAAATAGTGACCGCACACAAAACCGTATGGTCGTCCATTCGCACCAGAAACCCCTCCACAACGGCCGTTGCCCCGCCAAACGTTTCCGGGTCATACGCCACCGCCGGAATAAACTCCACCACCCGAATTACCCCTAAATAGGTTAACTCTAAGGTCTGCTGGAACTGGACGGCGCGGTTTTCCGGGGCTGCCTGGGCCATGGCCGCCTCGCTCATGGGATTTTCCGGCCCTGTCCATTGCAGATGTGTGTCCAGATGGTTGGACATGAGAAAATCTAACTGCCCCACTTCATATGGGTCTACATCGGGGTTGAGCATCTGGTCAACCATCAAAAAGTCCGTATTACTCACTTCCTCCGTTCCTTCGACGTATTGGGGCAATGGAGCGTAAGGGCCGGAGACTGGGGTAACGTTGGTGGCGGCGGGTAAGTTGTTGGCAATTTCCGCCAACTCCTGCCGCAATTCACGGTACGGCGGGGCAAACTGCTCAATCACTTCGCTATTGGTTGCCTGCTGGCAACCCACCAGAAAAATTGTCACGAGGAAAATTCGTTTTAAGTGGTTCATAGGTTTTAGCTTTTAGCCGTTAGCTGTCAGCCGTCAGCTATCAGCTATCAGCAGAAAAGCTGATAGCTGATAGCTGAAAGCTAATAGCTGATAGCTTCTCTCACCTACAAATTAAAATCGGTTTGTGAAATTCACGCAACATCTGGTCAACGGTGCTGCCCAAAACCAGGTGTTGCACTGGGCGATAGCCAAACCCGCCCATGATGAGCAGGTCACATTGATGGGATTCGGCCGTTTCCAAAATGGCCTCCTCAATGTTTTTTTGCCGCACAACATAGGTGGTTTGAATCTGGTGTGGTTCCAGGTATTCATGTGCCCACTCCATCGCCGTTGCCGGGGTGTATGGGGTGACAACCGTCACCACTGTTAAGGTCATGTGCCATTGCACCGCCAGATAAGCGGCCACAAACAATGCTTCATCTGCTTTGGGGCTGCCATCATAAGCCAACAAGGCACGGTCGAGGGGGAAAAACTGCCCTGGTATAGTGAGAATGGGGTGGGGGCAACGTTGAATGAGTTGATACAGGCCATGATTCAAGCGGGAAATGCCCTTGAGGGCTGGCGGATGGGCCAGGTTGACGACCAACAGATCTGCCCAGCGGGCGCGTTGCAGCAGGGTATCGGCAATGGCTCCTGAGGCGACGGTAAAATCGGCGGGAACTTCGGCCGTTTCGCACATTTTCAGGAAGGTTTTTTCCAGGTGGCGCACGGCCGGGTTGCTTTTTTGTTCGTGGGTGAGGACGTGCAAACCATGTAAACGGCCGTTTTCCCACTTTGCAATTTGTAATGCCACCTCCACCACCGGCCAATCTGACTCCCGACCCCGCACGCCCAACAAAATGTCACTAAACAAGGGGGTGCTGGATCGACCTGCCAATCGTTTGTGCCGCCACTCCCCCGGATCAGGCCCTTCGTTTAAGTTGGGGGGCAGGATGTCGCGTAGTCGTTCTGTCCACCGTTTGCGCCCAAAGTCGGGAACGGCCGTTTCCATGCCCGATGTCCACCCCAAAACCTCCTGCAACTCTGTTTGATGTTCCGACACCAGCACGTATAAATCGGCTTCGGTGTATTCGGGGAAACGGCGCAAAACCCCCTGCTCGCGCACGATTTCTATTACCGGCAGATAAACCGTTTCGTACCAGCTTTTGACGGCCTCGGCAAACGGCCGTTTCACCTTTTGTTGGTGTTGCTCGATCTGGGCCAATAAATCTTCATACTGGTCGGTGAAGGTGAGATAGAGATTGGCTTCGGGGTATAACTTGTCCAGGTTGGTTTTTTCTAAAAAATCGGCGTAGTGGGATTTGGCAATCACTTCTGCCAGGTCATCATCGGCCGTTAGTGGGACTCGCGTTTTTACTTCGGTGACATGGGCGGTAATGGAAGGGCTGCCCATCTGCCGCGCCACCGAGACCCGATGGTTGCCATCCTTGACAAAATACACTTCTCCCACCTGGTACACCTCGATGGGGGGAATGCCGCGCATCTCGTTCACCATCTGCAAAATGCGTGTCCATCGCTCCTCGTCGCTGTCCGATTTGGGTAGAAAACTACGGGTGAAGTCCTGGTAACGGCCGACACTGCCCACAATTTTGTCTAGTGGAATCTCTCGCAGCCCATGTTCAATGGTAGCTGTGGGTTTCAGGTGGTCGCTCACTTCGCTATAGGGCAGCAATTCGGCCGATTTGCCCGTCAAACGAGCCATCAACTGCTGTAATGCTGCCTGTTTCCGCGCCCAATCAAAATCGCGGGCGGCTGCCTGGTGAGCCAGAGAGTGTGGATCGAGCATAGGGTTATTTTCATTCAGGCGTAACGATTTATTAAATTGAACAACTCGTCCGTGAACCGTGAACCGTGAAACGTGATAGTGCCAGGTTATGTTTCACGTTTTACGTTTCATATCCATCATTGACTTGTTCAGGTTATTGGATAGTCAATCCTCAATGATTGTTACATTTACCCCCAAATTATGCGCCAGCTTTTGCAGAATGAAAAGGTATGACGAACGCAGGCCGTTGTTTTTGAGTAGTTTGTCGGAAAAGTTGTAATGGAACGCGGATGACGCGGATTTGATGGGTTTTCGCGGATTTTTTCTTTGGTCTTATTCGCGTGTATGCGTTCCGTCTGTGTGTTATTCCGGGCCTTGTAGCCGCGATTTCCTAATCGCGTTAATTGGGACTTGTAGAATTGGGACTGGGACGCGAAAAGGATTTCGCGCCTACGGGGTCAACCACCCACCTGGTAGCCGCGATTTCCCAATCGCGCGAATTGGGACGCGAAAAGGATTTCGCGCCTACGGGGTCAACCCCCACCTGGTAGCCGCGATTTCCAAATCGCGCGAATTGGGACGCGAAAAGGATTTCGCGCCTACGGGGTCAACCACCCA
>CAZPEJ010000023.1:0-20240 GCA_964585465.1 uncultured Ardenticatenaceae bacterium | reverse complement strand
AGGGTGGTTTGACCGTTGGTGCTGGGGTGATTACCAAAATCTTGAAGTAGAGGGTCGTAGAGCCATCGTTTTGTACAAGACGGTGGCTTTTCTAATCGAGGTAGTTTATGGCTAAACAAAGAATTCGTATTCGGTTAAAAGCATACGACCATCGCGTCTTAGATCAATCGGCAAAACGGATTGTGGGAACGGCCGAACGCACGGGTGCTCATGTGATTGGGCCAGTGCCGTTGCCAACCCGGGTGGAACGTTTTACCGTGCGGCGTAGTGCTTTCATTGATAAGGACTCGCACGAACATTTTGAGGTTCGCACGCACAAACGATTGATTGATGTCATTAACCCAGACTCTAAAACGATTGACACGCTGATGCGGTTGAATTTACCGGCTGGTGTGGATATTGAAATTTCTATCTAATTTATGATGGACGATTGTATGCCCTACAATCGTTTATCCAAGGATGATGCAATCTCTGCCTGGTGGTTGACAGTCCTGGGAGGTTATTGTGAAAGGTTTACTAGGCATTAAAGTGGGGATGACCCAGGTGTTTGATGAGAAGGGGAATGTAACCCCGGTGACGCTCATTCAAGCTGGGCCATGTTATGTAACACAGGTCAAAACTCAAATGAAGGACGGATATACGGCCGTTCAGATGGGTTTTGGCGATATTAAAGAGAAACGACTGACTCGTGGCGAAAAAGGCCACCTGGGGTTGTTGCAGGCGGATAAAAAACGCTCCAACAAACTCCCGGCTTTGCGCCACTTGCGTGAGTTCCGTACCAAAAATACGGCCGATTACCATGTTGGTCAGGTTCTCAAAGTAGACCAGTTTGCTGTTGGCGAACATATAGACGTAGTAGGTACCACCAAAGGGCGCGGTTTTGCTGGCAATGTCAAACGACATGGCTTCGCAGGTGGCCCCCGTACTCATGGTCAATCTGACCGACTGCGTGCCCCAGGTTCCATCTCTGCCACCACAGGCATTGCCCATATTTTTAAGGGCAAACGGATGGCGGGACGGATGGGGAACGAACGGTGTACCGCCCAAAATCTGGAAGTTGTTCGGGTAGATGTAGAACGTAACCTGATTGCTGTCAAAGGCTCTATTCCTGGAGCCAAAGGTGGCCTGGTTATTGTTCAAGACGCTGCAAAAGGTTAGAAGGAGGCAGTGATGAAAGTCCCAGTATACAATATGGCTGGTGAGGAGGTTTCCACTGTCGAGCTTCCAGCCAGCATCTTTGAAGTCCCTGTTAATCGTGATTTAATGCATCAGGCGTTGGTGCGCCAGATGGCAAATGCTCGTCAAGGTACTCACAAAACCAAAGGGCGTTCGGAAGTAAATCGCACCACCGCCAAAATTTATCGGCAAAAAGGTACTGGGCGGGCGCGCCATGGCAGCCGCAAAGCCCCCATTTTTGTGGGCGGTGGCACGGTTCATGGCCCTCAGCCCCGCAAATATACCAAACAGATGCCTCGCAAGATGCGCCGTGCGGCTATTTGTTCTGCTTTAACGATCAAAGCAGAGGGCGGCAATCTGGTTTTGTTGGATCAGGTGAACCTGGATGCCCCTAAAACGAAAGAGATGGTGGCGATGGTGAACCGGTTGGTGCAAGGGGATAGCACCTTGTTATTGTTGGCAGACCGTAATGAAAATGTGGAAAAATCTGCCCGCAACTTACAAGCTGTGAAAACCTTACGCGCCAGCTATCTCAACATCCGCGACTTGTTGGGGTATAACAAACTTGTGGTGCCGTTGGCTGCCCTGGATGTTCTCAAAGGTTTTTTGGGTTACGATGAGGACGAGTTTGAGATGGATGAAGAAGCCGGAGAGGAGGAATAAACATGCAAAAACATTGGCGTGAGATTATTCGCCGTCCGGTGGTGACGGAAAAAAGTAATATCGCGGCCAGCGAACTCAACCAATATACGTTTGCGGTTGATGGCAAAGCGAATAAACATCAGATTAAACAAGCCATTGAACTGGCCTGGCCCGATGTGAGTGTGGAAAAAGTGCGTGTGGTAAACGTGCCAGCTAAACGGTCTCGCCGTTTGCGGCGTTTAGCTGTTCGCAAACCTGGTTGGAAAAAAGCGATTATCACGCTGACCCCAGGAGATAGAATTGAGTTATTTGAAGGTGTGTAAGCTGTAACAATTCTCCCCCTGCCGTAGCAGAGACGAGGAGTGTTTGTAGAGAGGGTTTTGTTCCAATCTACGAACAAGCTACCGCCCGTATCTGGAGGTACGATGCCCATCAAGGTCTTCAAACCCACTTCGCCTGGCCGCCGAAATATGAGTGGTCAGACGTTTGAGGAAATTACTCACTCCAAACCGGAACCCTCTTTGACGAAGGGGTTGCGTAAACATGGCGGCCGTAATTTTCGTGGCAAAATTACGATTCGTCATCGGGGTGGCGGTAATAAACGCCGTTTCCGTGAAATTGATTTCAAACGGCGCGATAAATTTGGGGTTCCCGCCCGTGTAACTACAATTGAATATGATCCCAATCGGTCGGCACGTATTGCCTTGTTGGCTTATCGTGACGGGGATAAACGGTATATTATCGCTCCGTTAGGCTTGCGTGTTGGTGATACTGTGGTGAGTGGTACGGATGTAGATATTCGGCCGGGGAATGCTTTGCCTTTGCGTTATATCCCGTTAGGGACTTTGGTGCATAGTGTGGAGTTGCAGGTGGGACGGGGGGCGCAGTTGGTGCGCTCGGCCGGAACTTCTGCTCAGGTGTTGTCGAAGGATAATTTGCCCTATGTGACGCTTCGTTTGCCTTCTGGGGAAGAGCGTTATGTTTCACAAGATTGTCTGGCTACGGTTGGTCAGGTGGGGAATGTGGAACACGGCAATGTGAAGTTAGGAAAAGCAGGCCGTAAACGGCATATGGGTGTGAAGCCCACGGTGCGTGGAACGGCGATGCACCCGGATGATCATCCGCATGGGGGTGGTGAAGGCCGCTCTCCGGTGGGGATGGCTGGGCCTAAAACGCCCTGGGGTAAACCTGCTTTGGGTCGAAAGACTCGTCAAAATAAGGCTACAGATAAGTTTATCTTCCGTCGCCGTGCTAAGAAGCGTCGTTAAGAGGTAGGTGAAGCATGTCACGTTCATTAAAAAAAGGGCCATTTGTTGAACCTAAGTTGTTGCAGAAGGTGGAAAAGTTAAACACCAGCAAGAGCCGTCAGGTGATTCGTACCTGGTCGCGGGATAGTACGATTTTCCCGCAGATGGTGGGTCATACGATTGCGGTGTATGACGGCCGTCGCCATATTCCGATTTATGTGACGGAAAATATGGTGGGACATAAATTGGGAGAGTTTGCTCCTACCCGCCTGTTTCGTGGGCATGTGGCGAAAGCTGAGAAAAAAGCAGGAGGGAAGAGATAGCCATGGCTGAAGCATTTGAAGTGAAAGCTGTTGTTCGCTATATCCCCATTGCACCGCAGAAGGTGCGTTTGGTTGTGAATGCGATTCGCGGCAAAACGGCTCGGGATGCGTTGGACACTTTGCGCTTTATGCCCCAACGGGGGGCGGAGACGGTGTATAAATTGGTGCAATCGGCTGTTGCCAACGCGGAACAAAATTTCGGCTTGGAGATTGAGGAATTGATTGTCAGCCGTATTTATGCGGATGAAGGGCCTCGCCGCCGCAAAGCTCCTCATGGGGGACGTTTTGCCGGGCGTGGGCGTTTTCGGCCGATTATGCGTCGGTCTTCGCATATTACGGTGGTGTTGGCGGAACGCGAAGTTGTGGATTATGGCAACGCTTAGTTGCATGGAGGAAGGACCTTGGGACGCAAAGTACATCCAATGGGTTTTCGCTTAAAGAGTATTCGAGATTGGAATACACGGTGGTTTGCGGAAGGTAAATTGTATCAAACCTTGTTGTTTGAAGATTTTATGATTCGCAAGATGCTGAAAAAGGAGCTGTATGGGGCTGGGGTGGCTCGTTTGGAGATTGAACGGGCGGCTCCAAACCAGGTACAGGTGACGGTTCATACTGCTAAACCGGGGATTGTGATCGGCCGTAAAGGGGATGCCGTGAAGAAGTTGCGAAGTCGCCTGAAGGAGTTGACGGGTGGTAAGGCGATTAAGTTGGAGGTGGAGGAGATTACTCAACCGGACACTGAGCCGCAACTGATTGCGGAGAATATCGCCAACCAGTTGGAACGACGTATTGCCCACAGCCGGGCGATGAAAAAGGCGGCTCAACAAGCCATGCGCCAGGGGGTGCAGGGGATTCGCATTGAAGTAAGCGGCCGTTTAGGTGGCTCTGAAATGGCCCGCAAAGAAAAACTATGGGACGGACAGGTGCCTCGCAATACGATTCGCGCCGACCTGAACTTTGGTTTTGCCGAGGCGTTGACAACTTTTGGTCAAATCGGGGTCAAAGTGTGGGTTTACAAAGGTGAAATCTTGCCACAGAAGAAAGAAGAGGCAATGGACGTGTACATTAGTGAGTGATGAGGTATCAGGGATGGCGTATGGCGTATCTTGGGGAGCCGCAAATACGGCATACGACAACCGGAGATTGAACTATGTTAATGCCGAAGCGCGTGAAATATCGTAAACAATTTCGCGGCCGGATGAGAGGAAATGCCAAAGGTGGCACGGAACTGTTAAGCGGTGAATTTGGTATTCAGGCTTTGGAGCCTGGGTGGATTACCAGTCGCCAGATTGAAGCAGTGCGTCGGGCCATTGTGCGGCATATGCGTCGGCGCGGAAAGTATTGGGTTCGTATCTTTCCCGATAAACCGGTGACTGCAAAACCGGCGGAAACCCGTATGGGTAAAGGGAAGGGTTCGGTGGATCATTGGGTGGCAGTGGTGAAACCCGGCCGTATTTTGTTTGAAATTGGCGGGATTGATACCCAAACAGCCCGCGAGGCGTTGCACCTGGCTGGTTATAAACTGCCTATTAAAACGCAAGTCGTTTCACGGGAGGAACAACTGTAATGGCAAACATTATTGAACTTCGTGAAATGAGTGGGGATAAGTTGTCGGAGTTGTTGGAGAATGCGCGGGAAGAGATGTTTAACCTGCGGTTTCAGAAGGCTGGTACACGGTTAGAGAATTATGCCCGTTTGAAACAGGTGCGCCGTGAGATTGCCCAATTAGAAACGGAACTCCACGCCCGGCAGTTGGCGAAGGATGCCGGGGTGGCTCATCCTGCGGTGGCGGCTGCTTTGAACAATAAAACGTGGAAGGCGACTGCTCGTTTCAGTTATGAGGATACAGCCTGGCGTGTGGAATATATGGATGAGGCAGGCAGCCAGTTGGCTATGGCGATGGTGGATTTAAATAGACCTACTCGCCTTGTCAAGAGTTACCAGGTATAGGTGTGAGATGAGGGAACAACGCAAACGTTTAATTGGGATGGTTACCAGTGACAAGATGGATAAAACTGTTGTTGTGACGGTGGCTACAGCAAAGCGTCATCCAATTTATAAGAAGGTGATGCGTTTAACGAAAAAATATAAGGCCCATGACGAAATGAATGAGTGCCATGTAGGGGATCGGGTTCAAATTATTGAGTCGAAACCTATTAGCCGTGAGAAGCGGTGGGCAGTTATGTCTATTTTGGAACGGGCGAAGTAGTGAGGCAGTCATCATGATTCAACAAGAGTCTCGCTTAATTGTGGCTGATAATTCTGGGGCGCGGGAGATCGCTGTCATTCAGGTGATGGGTGGGTCTTCGCGTCGTTATGGTGGTATTGGGGATGTGGTGAGGGCGACTGTGAAGAAAGCGACTCCTACTTCTAATGTGAAAAAGGGTGCGGTGGTAAAGGCTGTGGTTGTTCGCATTGCGAAAGAGTTTAAGCGGGATGACGGCAGCTATATCCGTTTTGATGATAATGCGGCGGTGATTTTGGACGCAGAGGGGAAGAACCCGGTAGGGACGCGCATTTTTGGCCCGGTGGCTCGTGAGTTGCGCCAAAAAGGGTTTAGCCGGATTTTATCGCTGGCACCGGAGGTTTTGTAAGTTATGAATTGGGATGGGTGAATGTTTCATTCGCTGGTCTTGATTCTTAATTTTTACTGAGGATGTTATGCGTATCAAAATTGGTGATGAAGTTCAGGTAATTGCTGGGGATGATAAAGGGGTGCGCGGTAAGGTGCAGAAGGTGATGCCCAAGAAGGAGATGCTGGTGATCTCTGGGGTGAATATGGTGAAGAAACACCAAAAAGCGCGTCCTACTGGCGGCCGTTCGCAGGCTCAAGGTGGTATCATCGAGTTTGAGGCCCCCATTCATGTATCAAAGGTGATGTTGGTGTGCCCAGATTCGGATGAGCCGACACGAGTAGGGGTGCGCCGGGATGAAAACGGCCGTCGAGTCCGTTACTCGAAAAAAAGTGGTCAAGAAATTCAATAATCGTAGTCAGGTGAGCCAAGAAGCTCTACACGGCTTATTTATTCCTTAGCCGCAGGCGACTTGCCACTCAACCGGAGGACAGAAATGGCCTTTACGCCAATCAAAGAAGTTTATCAGAAAGAAGTGGTACCTTCCTTATTTAAGGAGTTTGGGTATCGCACCGTAATGCAAGTACCCCGCATTAACAAGGTTGTTGTCAATGTTGGTCTCGGTGAAGCCTTGGATAATGCAAAAGCTATAGAGTTCGCGGTAAACGACATTACGGCTATTACAGGGCAAAAACCTGTTGTAACCAAAGCAAAAAAGTCTATTGCAGGCTTTAAGTTGCGCGAAGGTCGCGCTATTGGGGTCAAAGTCACCTTACGTGGCGAACGGATGTGGGCATTTCTCACCCGTTTGATTCATGTGGCTTTGCCCCGTACCCGTGACTTTCAGGGTGTTTCGCCGGATGCATTTGATGGACGGGGAAATTACACATTGGGGTTGCGCGAGCAACTCATTTTCCCAGAAATCAACTACGACAAAATTGACAAAATTCGGGGTATGGAAGTTAGTATCGTGACAACGGCAAAAACGGATGAAGAAGGCCGTCGCTTGTTAGCCTTGATGGGTATGCCGTTTCGGCGAAATTAGGTAGGGAGAAGAACATGGCGAAAAAATCAATAATCGCCCGCGAAACCAAGCGGAAATATCGAGTTCAAGTTCGCAATCGCTGTAAATTATGCGGTCGTCCACGCGGGTACATGCGTCGTTTTGGCCTGTGTCGTATCTGTTTCCGTGAACAGGCATTGCAAGGCAATATACCTGGTGTTGTGAAGTCAAGTTGGTAGAGGTGTACTATGTCAATGAGTGATCCAATTGCAGATATGTTGACACGCACACGCAATGCCCTTTTACGGGGACAATCCTCTGTTTCGATGCCCCATTCCAAAGTGAAGGAGGCTATTGCACAGGTGCTAAAAGTGGAAGGGTATATTGAGGAGTACCAGATTGTCCCAGAAAGACCCCAATCTGTTTTACAACTCAAACTGAAATACACAGGGAATCGGCGTGAACGGCAATCTGTGATTAACGGTTTGGAGCGTGTGAGTAGACCAGGGCGGCGGGTGTATGTGGGTAAAAAAGAGATACCCTGGGTTCTTAGCGGCATGGGTGTGGCTATCCTGACAACGTCCAAAGGCATTATGACTGGGCAACAAGCCCGTCGCCTGGGGTTGGGTGGCGAACTCATTTGTAAGGTGTGGTAACAGGAGGTGAAACATGTCTCGAATCGGTAAAGCCCCTGTACAACTGCCGAAAGGCGTAAAAGTAGAAATGGAAGGCTCTGTGGTATCTGTGACAGGGCCAAAAGGGACGTTATCCCGCACTTTTCACTCGGATATGACGATTGAACTGGATAATGGTGTTCTTGCCGTGCGCCGCCCCAGTGATGAACGACTACACAGATCGTTGCATGGTCTGACTCGTGCGCTGCTCAATAACATGGTGGTGGGTGTGAGTCAAGGATTCACTAAATCTCTGGAAATTGAGGGTGTAGGATACCGGGCTGAGATGGATGGGAAAACACTGGTTTTGAATATGGGTTATTCCCACCCGGTTCGGATGGAACCGGCGGGTGGTATCCAATTTGCCGTTGAAAACAGAAACAGAACGATTATTGTTTCTGGTATTGACAAAGAATTGGTTGGTGAGGTAGCTGCCCAGATTCGTAAGGTGCGTAAACCAGAACCTTATAAAGGAAAGGGTATTCGTTACAGCAGTGAAGTGATTCGTCGCAAAGCTGGCAAGACGGGTAAGGTGTAAGAGGGTAATAACATGTCGGAACAATCTCGTGTTACACGCGCACGGCGACATCGCCGTATTCGTATGAAAATTTCAGGAACGGCCGAACGGCCGCGCCTCAATGTGTTTCGTAGTTTGGAACATATCTATGCCCAGGTGATTAACGACGATACCGGAAATACAGTGGTATCCGCTTCTACCCTGGATAAAAAGTTGCAGTCGGAGCTGGACGGCAAAACGAAAAAACAACAAGCGGCCGTTGTTGGCAAAGCAGTGGCTGAACGTGCTATTGCCGCTGGCATTACCCAGGTTGTTTTTGATCGGGGTGGCTATATGTATCATGGCCGCATAAAAACCCTGGCCGATAACGCCCGTGAGGGTGGGCTTCAATTTTAAGAGGAGAACGTCATGGGTCAAAGGCGACAATCTTTTGAAGGAAACGAATTAGACGAACGGATTATTGACATCACCCGTGTGGCAAAGGTCATTCAGGGTGGTCGCCGTTTTGCTTTCCGTGTGGCTGTCGTGGTCGGCGATAACAAAGGGAATGTTAGCGTCGGTGTGGGCAAGGCCCGCGCCGTTCCCGATGCTATCCGTAAGGCTCTGGAAGCTGGGCGTAAAACCTTACAAAGTGTTCCTGTTTCTGGCAATACTATTCCTCACGAGGTGATTGGGGTGCATGGGGCCGCCAAGGTGCTGCTCAAACCTGCCTCTCCTGGTACCGGTGTTATTGCGGGTGGTGGGGTTCGTGCTGTTATTGAAGCGGCTGGATATAAGGACATTTTATCTAAATCTTTGGGTAGTCAGAATACCTTAAATGTGATGCTGGCAACCCTGGATGGGTTGAGCCGCTTGAAGGACCCTAAACAATTGGCGGCTGCACGCGGCAAAGAAAGTAATGAGGTATCCCCGTTCTGGAGGCGCGACTAATGAGCAAGTTACGCATCACCTATAATAAAAGTACGATTGGCTACCATGTGAGCCAAAAAGCAACGATTAAAGCCCTCGGTTTGCGTCGTTTGAAACAAACTGTGGAGCATGAAGACACACCCGTGATTCGCGGGATGATTAAAAAAGTCACTCATTTGGTGACTGTTGAAGAGGTGAAATAAATGAAACTACACGATCTGCGCCCAAATGACGGTTCTAAGAAAAAGCGCAAGCGAGTGGGTCGTGGTATTTCTGCCGGACAAGGTAAAACGGCCGGTCGCGGTACTAAGGGTCAAAAAGCCCGTAGTGGTAAACCGAAAGGCCAATACTTTGAAGGTGGGCAGTTGCCACTTCCCCGTCGTTTACCGTTCAAACGTGGGTTCACGAACACCCGCAAAATCTATTACAAAGCGGTCAACCTGAAAGACCTGGCGGAGTTTGATTTTGATGGTGAGGATGTCACTCCCGAAATCCTGGCATTGATTGGTTTGATCAAAAAATCAACCGATCCAGTGGTTGTTTTAGGTGAGGGTGAAATTGATGTGGCTCTCAAAGTTAAAGCTCACCGGTTTTCCGAATCTGCGAAAGCCAAAATTGAGGCGGCAGGTGGCACGGTGGAACTGCTTCCTTTATAAAGGAGAAAGAAGATGATAGAGTCCATTCGTGCGGCCTTTTCTTTGCCCGATTTACGCCGTCGCATATTTTTCACTGTTCTGGTTTTGATTATTTACCGATTGGTGGCAAATATCCCCATTCCTGGGGTGGAATTAACCGCCTGGCAACTGATTACTTCGCAGCAGAGCACCAATGCGGTGATTAACTTTATTGATTTGCTTTCTGGTGGGGCGGTGCGGAACTTTTCGGTGATGGCGATGGGGGTTTATCCTTACATCACTGCTTCTATTATCATTCAACTGCTCACGCCTATTATTCCTCAGTTGGAAGAGCTGGCTTCTGAGGGGGAAACCGGTCGGAATAAAATTAACCGGTACACTTATTACTTGACGGTGCCGTTGGCTTTGGTTCAAGCCTATGGACAAATCAATTTAATTGGTTTTAGCTTAGGTACTGACGGGGTGGCTGGCATTATGCCTAACTTTGGGTTTGAGGTGGATAAGTTGTTACCGACGTTTACCACCTTGATTGCCATGACTGGTGGCACGATGTTTGCTATCTGGTTGGGTGAGTTGATTACTGAAGAAGGGATTGGTCAGGGTATTTCCTTGATTATCTTTGGCGGGATTATTTCCCAAATTTTGCCCAACATTGCCCAATTGTTTGCGCTAGATGATGTAGCGGCCCGTATTTTCACCATTGTGGCTTTTATTGTGTTGACGGTGCTGACGGTGTTGGTGATTGTGATTATTCAGGAAGGGCAACGCAGGATTCCAGTGCAGTATGGTCGGCGGGTGCGTGGGCGCAAGGTTTATCAGGGGCAGAGCAGCCATGTACCTTTGAAGGTGAATACGGCGGGTATGATTCCGATTATCTTTGCCCAATCTATTTTGACCTTTCCGCCGCTGATTGCCAGTTTGTTCCGCACGGGGAGCGGTAGTTTTGTAGATAATGTGGCAACTTCTATTAGCAATTTTGGCTCGCAGCAAGACCCGGTATCTCACCCGTTTGCGTTTGTTTTTTACTGGCTGTTTTATTTTGTCCTGGTGGCTGGGTTTACCTTTTTCTATACGGACGTGATGGTGCAGCAACAGCGGTTGCCGGATACGTTGCAGAAGAATGGTGGGTTTATTCCTGGGATTCGGCCGGGAAAACGGACAGAAGAGTATATAACGGCCGTTGTGCGGCGTATTACCCTTGCCGGTGCCCTGTTTTTGGGTATTATTGCGGTTTTGCCCGGAATTGTGCAATTATTAGGGGTAATTTTACGAATTGAAGGGATAGAGCAGAGTGTTTTAGTGGTTAGTGGCTCTGGCCTTATCATCGTCGTCGGGGTGGTGATTGATACCATGCGTCAATTGGAGGCGCAGCTGCTCATGCGACGGTATGAAGGGTTCATTTGATGGTAACGTATCTCGTTTTGATGGGTGCTCCCGGAGCAGGCAAAGGCACTCAAGCCAAAAAGCTGCAAGAATCCCTCGGTTTGCCCCAGGTGGCAACGGGTGATCTGTTCCGCGAGAACCTGAAAAACAACACACCATTGGGACAACTGGCCCGCACTTATATGGATAAGGGAGAGTTGGTACCAGATGAGGTGACGGTTGCGATGGTGAAGGATCGGCTTTTGCGCCCAGATTGTGCAAATGGGGCTATTTTAGATGGTTTTCCGCGCACGATTGTTCAAGCAGATAAGTTGAATGATTTATTGTTAGAATTGGGCGGGCAAATCAATCTGGTGCCTTACATTTATGTAACGCAGGATGTGTTGGTGGAACGGTTGTTAAAACGGGCACAATTGGAAGGACGGGCTGACGATAATGAAGAAACTATCCGTAATCGAATGCGGGTCTATCAAGAGCAAACTGCGCCTTTGTTAGATTATTATCGTCAGAAGGGTTTACTCGCTGAAATAAATGGCGAAAAAACGGTAGAAGTGGTCTATGAAAATCTGTTAACGGCCGTTCAACAGGCCACAACAAACTAGACTACTTCAGGAGTGCAGACATCATGAGAGTATCAGCATCTGTTAAGAAACGCTGTCCGAAATGTAAAATCATTAAACGGAACGGGATCGTGCGTGTGATTTGCCAGGATCCCAACCATAAACAGCGGCAAGGGTAGGAGTTTGGAGGAAATATGGCTCGTATTGCTGGTGTTGACGTTCCGCGCAACAAGCGCGTAGAGGTAGCATTAACCTATATTTATGGCATTGGTCGCACATCCAGCCAGACTATTCTGGCAAAAGCGGGTGTGAACCCTAACACGCGGGTGCAAGATTTACCTGAAACCGATGTGGCCCGGTTGCGTCAGATTATTGACGAAGGGTATACCGTAGAAGGTGATTTGCGGCGCGAGGTAGCTTTGAATATCAAACGCCTGACAGAAATTGGCTGTTATCGTGGGTTGCGGCATCGCCGCCACTTGCCAGCCAGAGGGCAACGCACACGAACGAATGCTCGGACGCGCAAAGGGCCGAAAAAGACGGTGGCCGGGCGTGGTCGGCGCAAGGGGTCTGGGAAGTAATAACTGGTATTGGGGTATGGCTGTTTGCCGCACACCCAATCTAAGTGGAATCGCATGGGACGTAGAAGACAAACAACCCAAGTACGCAAAAAAGCAAGACGAATGGTGCCACAAGGTCAGGCACATATTCAAGCTACCTTTAATAATACGGTGGTAACTATTACAGATCGCCAGGGAAATGCGTTATCCTGGGCCAGTGCTGGTAGCTCTGGTTTTAAGGGGTCACGCAAGAGTACGCCGTATGCGGCTCGGATGGCAAGCCAAACTGCCGCCAGAGCGGCGCAAGATTACGGGGTGCAAGAGTTGGAAGTGATTATCAATGGCCCAGGCCCAGGGCGCGAGCAGGCTATCCGCGCTTTGCAGGCGACGGGTCTGCGGGTGACGGGTATTCGGGATATTACCCCGGTGCCCCACAATGGTTGCCGCCCGCCTAAAAAGCGGAGAGTGTAACAGGTTTTATCAGTAAAGGTGGTAGCCACCTGGTGTGTCTGTTAAACCTGTTACTGTTTACTTAAAATGAGAGGGATGAAGGGTTGCCACACCTGTAAACCTCTCTTTTATCTTTTTTATGGAGGTTAAATAAGTTGGCACGATATACAGGTCCTGTTTGTAAACTTTGTCGCCGTGAGGGCGAAAAGTTGTTTTTGAAAGGGGCGCGATGCCTGAGCAACAAGTGTGCTTATGAGCGTCGGGCTTATCCACCGGGTCAGCATGGGCGGGAAAATCAATTCCGCCGGGGTCGGGCCTCTGACTATTTGATGCAGTTGCGCGAAAAACAGAAAGCTCGTCGGATTTATGGCATTATGGAGGAGCAGTTCGGCCGTTATTTTGAGAAGGCTTCGCGTAGCAAGGGTTTGACCGGGGTGAATTTGTTAATTATGCTGGAACGGCGGTTAGATAACATTATCTATCGGCTGGGGATGGCTACTTCCAGAGCGCAGGCACGACAGTTGGTGCAACATGGTCATATTATGATTAACGGCCGTAAAACCAACGTCCCCTCTGCTCTGGTGTCTGCGGGGGATACGGTTTCTGTTCGCCCAGAAAGCTCTCGCCGTTCCTATTTCAAAGAGTTACGGCAAGAGTTGGGAGATCGCAGCCGGGGGGTGCCCCATTGGCTGGCGGTGGATGTCAACAACTTATCGGGCAAAATTCTCAGTTTGCCTGCTCGTGAAGATATTGACGTGTCGCTCAATGAGCAGTTGATTGTTGAGTACTATTCCCGCTAGGAGCCTGAACAGTGGTCAGTACACAGTACGCAGTAAATGACTGGGTGCTGAATTCTGAGTACTGAAAAGAGGGAGGTAAATAACTTTGGCTATCAATAACCTGATTTTGCCTAAGATTGAAAGTAATGCGATGTCGCGGGAATACGGCCGTTTTGTCATTGGCCCGATGGAAAAAGGGTATGGGATCACGGCGGGTAACTCGTTACGACGTACTTTGTTGTCTTCTTTGCCGGGAGCGGCCGTTACTTCGATTCGTGTCACCGATGTACCACACGAATTTTCTGCTATTCCCCATGTGCGGGAAGACATGATGCAACTGATTTTGAATATCAAACAGTTGCGTTTGAAATTACACAGTACCGATACATCTCGGATGCGCCTGGAAGTACATGGGGCTGGGGTCATCACTGCTGCCGACATTCAAACCCCGCCAGAAGTGGAAATTATCAACCCCGATTTGTATCTGTTTACCGTTGACTCTGACAACGCTTTTTTGGAAATTGAAATGACCGCCGAAACGGGGCGGGGTTACTCCCCAGCCGAAGAACGTGGCCGATTGCCCATTGGTGAATTGCCGGTAGATGCTATCTTCAGTCCAATTCGCCGAGTGGGGTATGAGGTGGAAAAAATTCGTGTGGGTCAGGTGTCGGATTATGACCGATTGGTGTTGGAAATCTGGACAGATGGCACTATTAAACCTGAAGAAGCGTTGGCACAGTCGGCACAACTCCTCATGCAACAGTTTCGTCCGATTGCCGGGGTGAGTGAAGAGACGTTTACACCAACTGAAGAAAAGAAAGAAGAACTGGGGTCTATTCCAAATGAATGGTATGACACCCCCATTGAACAGTTGGATTTGAGTGTTCGTGTTTTTAACTCGCTCAAACGCACGGGTATTACCAAAGTGGGCGAAATGTTGGATATGTTGGATCGGGGCGAAGAGACGATGCTCGCCATTCGGAACTTTGGTGAAAAGTCGTTGGATGAGTTAAAAGCCCAACTACGTACCAAAGGGTTTTTGAAAGATGAAGAAGGAGCCAAGGCTTCATAAGTAGACCTTTTGCGCCTGTTATGGCTGTGAAAGGGAGTTAGAGGATTGGGATATGCGTCATAAAGTACAAGGTCGAAAATTTAGCCGCGATAAGGGGCATCGTACCGCGTTACGGAAAAATTTGATTGCCGATTTGCTTTGTCATGAACAGATTGTGACGACTGAGGCAAAAGCACGAACGATCCGGCCTGCTACAGAAAAGATTATCACGCTGGCGAAACATGGTTTGGCAAAGAAGGGTGAAAATCCAGCCAGTGAGGTTCATGCTCGCCGTCTGGCAGCAGCCCGTTTACCCCAGGTTCGCATTGTGAAGAATGAAGAGGGTGATTCTGAGGAAGTGGATGTGGTGAAGAAGTTGTTTAACGACATTGCGCCTCGATATGCAGATCGCCCCGGTGGGTATACCCGGCTGGTGAAAATTGGCAAACGGCCGGGTGATAATGCCGATATGGCGGTTTTGATGTTGGTGGAGTAGGTTTTGCCTCGCTACCGCGCCCTGGTTGAGTATGATGGGGTTGCTTATTACGGGTTTCAACGCCAACGGAGTGAGCAACCCACGATTCAAGGGGAATTGGAACGTGCGCTGCAACAAGTGACCCAACAGGTGGTGGGGGTGACTGGGGCAGGCCGAACAGATAGCGGTGTTCATGCGTTAGGGCAGGTGGTTAGTTTTGCGGTAGAGTGGCGGTATGAAACGGCCGTTTTGCAGCGAGCCATCAACGCGAATCTACCAGATGATATTGTTGTTTTACAATTAATCGAAACGGCTCCAACGTTTCATCCACGTTTTGCGGCGCGGAGACGGGCCTACCTGTACCGAATTTACCAATCGGCTGTGCGTAGCCCGCTTTATCGTCAGCAAAGCTGGTTTGTGAGTTCTCCGCTGGATGTGGGAAAGATGAACCAGGCGGCTCAACACCTGCTTGGGGTGAAGGATTTTGCCACTTTTGGGCAGCCGCCCCAGGGAGAAAACACAGTCAGGGAACTGTTTGTGGCGGAATGGCAGCAGCAGCCCCCGTTTTTAACCTTTTGCATCGAAGCCAACGCTTTTTTGTACCGTATGGTGCGGTCATTGGTGGGCAGTATGAAGCTGGTGGGTGATGGATCGTGGAGTGTTGAAGATTTTGTGGCAGCGTTTGAAGCACGAGACCGAAGTCGTGCAGGGAGTGTAGCTCCCCCGCAAGGGTTGTATTTACTCTCTGTGACTTATGATGAATGAGGAGAGCGGTATGAAAACATATGTAACGAAACCGGCCGAAGTGGAGCATAGCTGGTTCGTGATTGATGCAGATGGTAAAAATCTGGGCCGCCTGGCGACCAAGATTGCTACGTTGTTGCGTGGCAAACACAAACCGATTTTTAGCCCGTCGGTGGATTGTGGTGATTATGTGGTGGTGGTGAATGCGGAAAAAGTCCAGGTTACCGGAACTCGTATGGATGACAAAATGTACCACCGCCATTCTGGTTATCCGGGTGGGTTGACCTCGATTACCATGCGAGACCAGTTGAAAAAGTACCCGAACCGAGTGCTGGAAGCGGCCGTTCGGGGAATGCTGCCCAAAAATAAGTTGGGGCGCAAGCTGATCAAGAAGTTAAAGGTTTATGCGGGTGCGGAACATCCCCACGAGGCACAACGCCCCGTTCCGATGGAGCTTTAGGAGGCAGGTATGTCAGACACAAGACGGTATTTTGAAGGGGTTGGGCGGCGTAAAACAGCTTCGGCTCGTGTGCGTATCTATCCAGGTGCAGAAAGCAGTGGTGCTTTTATGGTAAATGGAAAAGATGTGAAGGAGTTTTTCCCCCGTTTTGGTGATCACATTATTTTGACTGGGCCGTTGACCGATGCCAATTTGACGGGCAAAATGGATGTTACGGTGATGGTGGAAGGTGGGGGAATTACCGGACAGACGAGTGCGGTGCGCCTGGGTTTGGCCCGTGCGTTAGTCAAATATGATGAAAATCTGCGGGCTGCTTTGCGTTCTAAAGGTCATTTGACCCGCGATGAGCGTATTAAGGAGCGGAAAAAACCTGGTTTGAAACGCGCCCGCAAGGCCCCAACCTATACCAAACGTTAATGGGATGTTGCGGGTGAACGCTGCTATCGGGTGGCGTTTATTTGTGATGAAGAAGAAACCGGATTTCTTGGTGAGCGTCCAGAATTAAGTTCGTTGTAACGACTTTGGTTGTTCAAACCGCTGAAGTGGTTACTACGAACAGGTTTGTAGTAACGACTTTAGTCGTTCAAACCGCTGAAGCGGTTACTACGAACAAAAATGGGGAGTTGTTTTTTGACGCTCATTTAGAGAGATCTGGTTTTTAATAGCTGGCGAGCCTTTGGGTTCGCCTTTTTTGTTTGTGGGTAACGGTTTGTTGTTTTTGTGGAGGTGCGGCTGTGGGAATTACGGTTGTGGGGCTGGGGCCGGGAGACGGCCGTTTTTTGACTCGTGAGGCGTGGCAGGTGTTGTCGTCGGCCGGGGTGGTTTATTTGCGAACGGGACGACACCCGGCAACGGCCGATTTGCCTACCACAGTGTCACAAATCAGTTTTGATGGGGTGTATGATTCGGCCGAATCGTTTGAAGAGGTGTATCACCGGATTGTGCAGGAGTTGTTACGTTTGGGGAAAACGGCCGATGTGGTGTATGCTGTGCCGGGTCATCCCTTTGTGGGGGAGTCTACGGTGGGGCGTTTGATGGAACTGGCAGAAGCAGAAGGGGTGTCTGTTCAGGTGGTGGCGGGGCTGAGTTTTGTGGAGCCGACGTTAACGGCCGTTCGAGTGGATGGATTGGACGGGTTGCAACTGGTGGATGCCCTGGAATTGAGTACCTTTGCCTACCCGCCTATTCATGTGGATGCTCCTTTGTTGGTGGGGCAGGTGTATAACCGCCTGATTGCGGCAGAGGTGAAGATGGTTTTAACGGCCGTTTACCCGGACGAACACCGGGTTTGTCTGGTTCATGGGGCCGGAACAACCCATGAAGTTGTGGAGTGGTTACCGCTATACGAGATGGATCGCAGTGACCACACCGCCCATTTAACCAGCCTTTATGTGCCGCCACTACCTTACAAAGCCACTTTGCCCGCCCTGGCCGAGACAGTTGCCGTTTTACGCAGCCCCGATGGTTGCCCCTGGGATCAGGAGCAAACCCCCCAGAGTTTACGCGCTGACTTTTTAGAGGAAGCCTGTGAAGTTTTGGCTGCTCTGGATAATGAAAACCCCGCTGAGTTATGCGAAGAGTTGGGGGATATTTTGTATCATGTTGTTATGCAGGCGCAGATGGCTGCCGAAACGGGGGATTTTACGCTGGCAGATGTGCTGGCAGGCATTGAGGCCAAACTAAAACGGCGACACCCGCATGTCTGGGGGGATTGGCAGGCTGCGAACAGTGCGGAGGTGTTGCGGAATTGGGAGTTGATTAAACAGCAGGAGAAACCGACTCCCCAGGTTTCTTTATTGGATCACCTGCCTCAAGCCTTGCCTG
The DNA here is from genome assembly GCA_964585465.1 of uncultured Ardenticatenaceae bacterium. Taxonomy (GTDB): domain Bacteria; phylum Chloroflexota; class Anaerolineae; order Promineifilales; family Promineifilaceae; genus CAZPEJ01. Next base: position 2,255 of record CAZPEJ010000023.1, on the reverse strand, counting down.
CGCTGGCTCTGTCGCAAAAAATTCAACATACAGTTGCCAGGGTGGGGTTTGATTGGCCCGATGTCACCGGGGTGTGGGCAAAACTACAGGAGGAAGTGGGGGAACTCCAGGTGGCTCAATCGGGGGCAGAACAACAGGCGGAGTTAGGGGATTTGTTGTTTGTGGTGGTGAATCTGGCTCGATGGTTGGGGGTGGATGCGGAAACAGCTTTGCGGGAGGCTAATTTAAGATTCGGCCGTCGTTTTCGCCATGTGGAACAATTGGCTGCTGAACGGAATTTACAACTATCACAGATGGATTTAGCAGCTTTAGAACAGTTGTGGCAGGAAGTTAAAGAGGGACTTGCCAAAGCGGAAATGACTGCTAAAGTAACGTGAATCACCATAAATCAGGTAGTATATTTACCGGTATTTGAGGAGGTTGTGCGTTGACTCTGGTATTGGGTATTGTATTGGATATTCTTGTTCCTTTTGTAGCGGGTCTCTGTATCCTGGCAGCCATTTTTTATATTGTGCGGGCGTTGCAGGATCGCACCAAATCCACACGGGCTGCTTATGGGGTGGGGCGGCAGGAAGCCCGCCAATCTATGCAGGTTGATCTGGTGTATGGCGTGGCGGCTTTTTTGTTGGGGTTGGTTTTGTTGGGGGTTTATAGTTTGACGCTGCAACCTGTGGCGGTTGAACCGGCCGTTACAGTGACCAGTGATCCGTTGCAAACTGTTCCGTCGGCCTCTGCTACTGTGACCACTGCTTCAGCCACCGCCACCAATACGGCCGTTCCCGTCCCCACGGTGTTAATTCCTGCCAGCCCAACAACGGCCGTTATTCCTCCCACTGCCACCCAGCTATTGCTCCCCACCGAAACCCCCACCACCGCCCCCGCGACTGCTACTGTCCAAAGTGGGGTTGGGGTTTATTTACGCGCCTTGCCCAGCACCACCGGCGAGCAGCTAGAATGGTTGTTAGATGGCACGGTTGTCACCTTATTGGCAGGGCAGGAAACGGCCGATGGTTTCACCTGGCAACAAGTCCGGGTCAGCAGCGGCCAGGAAGGGTGGGTGGTGTTAGATTACCTGGTTCTGAATCAGTAAAACCCCCTGCTTCCCCATGCAGAAGAAACCGAGTTTTGCTGAAGACTCGGTTTTGTGGTTAATTGTTTAGGGAGAGGGGGCGGCAACTTCGGGGGAAAAGAGGCTGATTAACCCATTTGTGTCCACCGATGCCAGACTGACGGCATAACTTAAATTGGTATCTAACCCGGTAATGGCGACGTTGCCCGACTGGTTAGCACTGACGTAATGAAACGGAGCGTAACCCGCAGTGCCAATCGGCCGAAAAGAGATGACGTAACCGGCGGCTAAGGGATCAACCGGCCAGGTTAAAATAAACGAGCCAGGATCGGACATGGCGGCCATTTGGGGGATTGGTGGGGTTGGAGGCGCACCAGCCGCATTTGCCAGGGTAACAAAGTTTAACTTTGCAACTTGTGTCAGGTAGCTGTAATCCAGATCTTCGGAGGTGTCGCGGCTGTTGTGTTGGCGGTTGGCATCCTCTTGTGATTCGGTGAGACGCAAGGCGGGAATGCCTGCGTTTTGGAAGGAGATGTGGTCGCTGTAACGCCCTTCCCGGTCTACGGCATCTTCCAAGGTGATGGCGAAGGTGGGCAGGTATAACCCGCCGACAAATTCCAGGTAGCGGGCAAATTGACGGGATGGATTGGTGTCTGGCCCTGGCGAAAAAACGCGCAGAGATTGGGGAATGCCCGGCCGCCCCCCCACAATATCGTTGTTCAAAACACCATTCATGACCCACCCTTGCAAAAAACGGTCGGTGACAAAGTGTTCGCTGCCGTTGCGCCCTTGTTCTTCCCCGGCAAAGGCTACAAATACGATGGTTTGGTTCCAGGTGCGCGAGCTAAAGAGTCGGGCTAGTTCTAAAACGACCGCAACACCAGAGGCGTTGTCATTGGCTCCGGGGGCACGACTTTCTCCGTCCAGAGGGTCGGCGGTGCGGGAGTCGTAGTGGGCGGATAGAACGAGGATGCCGGGGTTGGGGGCGGTGCCGGGCAAAATGCCGACGACGTTTTGCTGGTTGCTGGAGATGCCGTTGACGGTCATGGGGAAATCGTCGAAGGTGACTTGTAAACGGCCGTTCCCCACCCGTATCATTTCGTTATAGATCATCAACCGGGCCGCTCCCACTCCCCAATCTGTTCTATCAGTCAGGCTGAAACTGTGGCGTGTGCCAAATCCTTCT
>CAZPEJ010000022.1:0-20460 GCA_964585465.1 uncultured Ardenticatenaceae bacterium | reverse complement strand
ATATTCGCTGTTATTGGTTAACTTATCTTCTACTGTACTGGTTGGAATGTAAATTTCAGGTTCATACATTTCTGGGTCTGTGGTAAAACTGGCAACAATATTTTTATTATCTGGTGCCCATGAAGGGTAGGCCCACTGCCCGTAACCAAAAAACATAAATGGGTCTTCGATTCCATTCAGATCTATGAGACGCATTTCAGTCCAATAATCTGCGGTAGAGTATAATTCTCGCAGAAATACTATCTTTGTGGCTCCCTTAGTTACCCGGGGTAAGATATTGTACATAGACGTATTCGTCAGAGCTATTTGGTTTGTGCCATCATCACTTGAACGGAATATTTGCCATTGATTGGTACGGTAGGACTGAAATACCAACGTGCTGCCAGGAATAAGAGCGTTAATATCTATAGCTGACACTTGTTGGTCAATGTTCCTACCATAAACATTTGCTTTATATTCTGGTACTTCAGTTCGAGAACGTTCCACCATTGATTCTATACCAGAATTATAAGGGTAATTTCCCTGAGCTTGGGAGCGATCAGTCAGGCTGAGGGCTAACATGGCAGTCAACCCCACTAAACGTAACCACAACAGCAGCAATCGTCGAAAAGGGTATGCGAACATGATTTTCCTCCATAGAATCTGGTTTTACTATATCACTAAATTTTTTGGATTTGGCCCCACCTAAATGTTGTTGCGTTCCGCTACAATCAATGTACTGGCTGGATGTTATGGGTATTATAAACATGGAACCAATCTGGTCATAATTTTACTACTGTCACCTTTATCATCAAAAATACTGGTTAAATATGTGTAACCTACGAACTTCTAACGCCCCACCCAAAGTCACTGTCTGTTATTAGCTTAACAATTTGCTGCGCTGGCTTCTTTACCCAACCCGCGTATGGAACAGAACCATCTGATACGGCTTGGCGATACGGCCGCCGTAGTACTGGATCACATCAAATATACCCGCATGAAGTGTGTACCGCATTTCATCGTCCAGATCACGCAAGCCGGAATAGGTGCGTAGTAGTTTGGTAAAAGTATCAGCATCCATCATCTCGGCCCAGTTGTACGTTTTCACCCTCACCGTTCCTAGGCCACCATAATCACGGAAATTGCCCCGGATAATCTCTTCCAGCCAGGCCAGAGTAAAGGCGTGGTGGGGGTTTTCAAACTGCGGCGCGTATTGCTGGAACAAGTCATCTATCGCCCGCGACCACTCTGTTTGCGGGTCTAAAGGTACATGCCAGAAGAGGGCGATGGCCCCTGAGGGCATTCAGCAATTTGGGATAACCAATTTCCGGCTGAATCCAGTGAAAGGCATCGGCCGAAATTGCCAGGTCGAAACTGTGTGGCGGCAGTTCATAATCCTCAAAGGCCGACTGCACGATGATGGCGTTGGCAAAAGCGGCGCAGCGTTGCCGGGCATATTGCGCCAGTTTTTGGCCCAATTCAATACCCAGCAGGGGATAGCCGCGCCGGGCAAACAAAGGGTGGCGTTGCCGGGGCCACAGCCAATTTCCAGAATACGGCCGTTCTCCCCCAACCCCGACCACCGGATCACATCCTCCACCAACTCCTCTGGGTAACTGGGGCGGGTCTCCTGGTATAAATCCGCCACCTCCTCAAATACCACCCGCCGCGAACGATCAATGCTCATACTAACTCCTTCACAAATCGTTTGTAGTAGGCGCTTTAGTGCCGTCTGGCAGATGGCGATAAATCGCCTACTACAAACCTTTTCATTCATGGTGGTCGGCGCAGCTGGTGAAGTCTCCTTCTATAAATCCACCCTCTAAAGCGGGGAACGGTGGAACTAAACAAGATCAAGTAAGATGTTGACCAACGCCTCTGGCATGGTAATCATGGCATCGTGTCCGGTGGGCAGGTGGCGGTACGCCCAGCCCAGGTTGGCGAATTTTGTTTCTTCGGCGGTCATGGCTACGGCCGTTGCGCCTTCGTGGCAAGAAATGTAGGTGCGGGGGATAGCCTCGGCCGCCGGGTTTGTGAGTGTGAGAGGTGTGGTCAACGGTTTCAGCGGATGGGGGGTCAATTTTGATTGCATCCAGGCCAAACTCGGGCCGAAGGCCCCGAAAGTCCAGTCCGCAATGGGCTGGATTAGCCAGGGGGTGGCAGGATCAATCGCGTTCTCTTGAACAAAGTTCCAGGTGTCGCCAATGAGAAGGTTTAATGCTTTGCCGTTTTCAGATAGTGGGCCGTCGAGATTGACGAGGTGGGCAATGCGTTCGGGGATCTTTTCCGCAATGGCTGGCGCGAGGGAACCGCCAAAACTATGCCCAACCAGGATAACTTCTTGCAACTCTTCGTACAGAACCAAGTTAACAACATCCTGAAGGTGCATATCCAAACCTATCTCAGGATTTGCCAAGTGGACACGCTCGCCAAGCCCGGTCAGCGTGGGCGTGTAGACTTCGTGCCCTGCGCTGCGTAACAAGGGGGACACTTTCTGCCAACACCAGCCACCATGCCACATGCCGTGAATCAGAACAAAAGTTGCCATACATCTTTCCTCCCAAAAACCTGCCACCATAAGATTTGAGGATCAATCACTTCCTCGCTGAAGCGAGAATGGCTTCAATAGTATACACTAGCCCATCTGCGCCGACATATTGTTGAAACACCATCGGCAAAACAACCGTCTGTTTCCACAATGGTCAGCAACCGCTTCTTCTCCTGTGGTAAGAGGAATGTTGAGCCATTCACCAGCCAACAAACCCGTTTGCCCTTTTTTGCAGCCGCGTGGGTTCCAGTGGGCACTGGCGGTGTTGCCGTCCAGGTCGCTGTAGCTGCCTACGTCGTAATTGGTTTCCGAACGCAAAATGACATCGTTGCGGACGAAGGCCCGCAGGCGGCAGGCGTGGGTGTCGTTGGGGGAGCAGACGTAGGTGAAGGAGGAATCGTAAAGGAATCACCCAAAATAAAGACTCGACAACGGTTTCCCATGCCAGTAGGGTATCAAAGACACCAGCCGCTCACTATCCGCCATGATTGGCACAAAGGATGAAAAAAGATTGATTATTGGGGCAAAAGATGGACGGGTCATTTTTCCGTTTCCTGGATAGATGACAAAATCGCCTGGTATGAAAACCTGGGTGAGCGGTGGTCATCCTTTTTGCCGGCGACTTGGCAGTAGGGTCTGAATCCTGGTTTCCCCGTTACTTTTGTCTCCCGTTTAACGACTGTGAAAACAACACACAATGGTTGGCACGCTTCTAAATGATTCACAAAGGGGTAGACAAGGTAAAACCATTTTGCTCCTCCTTCAGTTTAAGTTGTTTGTTTGCCGGAAAACAGGTTTCTGTCAGGTGTATCAACCACCGGAGAACAGACTAAGGTCTGATCAGGTTTTGGACTAAGCGTTATTGTTTGGGCATCAGGCGATACATACAATGAGCCAGGAACGGCGACAATACATCAGGATTTATGGCAAATGAGTGTAATTAACGTGACATTTCAGGAAAAAAAGGGGTTCTTTGGCGTAACAGTTCGCTGGTTACAGGGCAAACTGGATTGGGCTGGAGTGGCCGCTTTTGTCTTGCCATTGGGGTTATACCTGTTGACACTGGCCCCCACAATTTACAATCTGGATAGTGCGGAGCTGACAACGGCCGTTGCGACGGGTGGCATCATTCGGGCCACCGGGTATCCCCTCTACCTGGTATTGGGCAAACTGTGGTCATGGATTCCCCTGGGGGATATGGGCTACCGGATGAACTTATTTTCGGCCGTTTGTGCCGCCACCACCCTGTTCCTGGGTGAACGTATCTTACGCCACCTGAAGGTCACTACCTGGGCGCGGTTTGGGGCCTTGGGGTTGCTGGCAACCGCCCTTTACTTCTGGGCACTCTCCCTCATTGCCGAGGTCTATACCCTGCACACCGCCCTCATGGCCGGGGTTATTCTTCTGCTCATCCGCTGGGGCGAACAACCAACCCCCTTCCGGTTAGCTTTGCCCGTTTTTTTGATGAGTTTGAGTATGGGCAACCACGCAGCCACTATCTTACTCGTTCCAGCTTGTATCTGGTATGTCCTCGTCTCCCATCCACGCCAGGTTATGCAACCCCGCACCCTGGTCGCAGCTTTAGGGGCGGCCTTGCTGGGGGCAATGGTTTTTCTCTACCTGCCCATCCGCTACGCCGCGCAACCGATGTTTAACTATGCTGGCACCTACGACGCAACCGGTCAGTTCAACCCTGTTAATTTACAGACCATCGAAGGGATTCTGTGGCTCATAACCGGCCGTTCTTTTTCTGGTCAGATGTTCGGGTATCAACTGGCAGAGTTAGGGCCACAAGTCAAGGAGTATGTCCACCAGTTATGGATCGCCTTTTTTGCCATTGGAATTGGCCCTGGGCTGGCTGGTTTCTTCATCTTGTGGCGGCGCAACTGGCGTTTAGGCAGCACCCTGACATTGATTTTCCTGGCAAACGCCATCTTTTACATCAACTATCGAGTTGTGGACAAAGCCACCATGTATCTGCCCACTTACGTCATTTGGGCCATTTGGGTGGGTATTGGTTATCAATTTATTTTGGATTGGGTACAAACAGACAAAACAAATATCTGGTTGATCAGGGGGATAACGGCCGGGGCAGTCATTGTGGCAATGGCCTGGAACTGGTCACTGGTTGACCTATCCAACGACTACAGCACCCGCGAACAAAGCGAAACGATTTTGCAGCTAGTCGAACCCAACGCAGTGATTTTTGGCTGGTGGGACACAGTACCTGGCATTCAATACCTGCAACTGGTGGAAGGGCAACGCCCAGATGTGTTGGTTATCAACCGCTTCTTGATTAGTGGGCAGGATATGAACCAATTTATTTTGCAAGAGATTGACTCACGGCCGATTTACATCAACAACCCGTCAATTGAACTGCTGCAAATAGCGAAGGCAACAGAGGTGGGGTCGCTCTACCGCCTGGAACCGCGCTAAAACCAGTCAGCCACACGCTCCCTCTGGAGGCATGTGACCAATCCGCTTTACTAGCAGCTTGTCGGAAAAACCGCAATGGAACGCGGATGGCGCAGGTTTGACGGGGGAAACATCGCATGTCTATACCGTTAAGAACTTATTTATGGAGGTTTTTGCATGAAAAAATTTTGGAATCGGGAATTTAGTACACGAACTTTATTGACGTTGTTTATCCTATTGTCGGGGGTAGCGATGGTACCATACGTTGATTTACCCCAGACCGCATTATCCTGGAAAGTATTTGCAGGCATCTACTCCCCTGAATTGAATATAGATGAGCCGCAAGGCGGGCCAGGCAGTGTGTTTGTTTTTACTGGTAGTAATTATCCTGCCAACAGTGCGGCGGGAGTTTATGTAAACGGCCGTTCCGTTGGCACCGTCAATACCGATGCATCTGGCAACAGCACCTTCCTCATTGATGCCGCCTGTGCCGCCCCCGGCCTTTACAACGTTACAATGGAAGTAGACATCAACGCTTCGGCCACCCAAACCTATGAAATCGTTGCTGGTTTACCCACCCTACCAGGGCCAATAAACCCCACCGACCCAACCTTCCCAGCCAGTAGTTGCCTCTACTTACCCAACATTACCAAACCTTAACGGTAGGTGACATGCGATGTTTCTAACCTGGGTTTATTGGTCAAAGGCCAAACATCCCAAGTCTGAACAGTTACACACCATCGTTTGACACTCTCGCAGGTGAAAAACCTGCGGGAGTGTCGTTCACAGGTATAATAATGAACCTGGAAATGAGAAACGAGAACCCTTTGCGTGCGATTTTCACTTTGCCAAAACAATTGGTGATTCCGCGCTGGCTGTGGATGTCCACACTCCTGTTTGTTGTCACCCGCCTGGGGGTGTTTTTAATCGCCTACCTGGCTGTGCCCCTCATCGCCGACTCCCCGAACACTCCACCCTATCACCTGCGCGCGCCGGAAAATGTAGTACTGGATGTTTTAGGCAGCCGTTGGGATACCGGGTTTTATGTCAGCATTGCCGAGGAGGGGTACAGATATGAAGGGGTGCCCTTGCCTTCGGTGGCCTTTTTCCCCTTGTTGCCCTTGATGATGCGGGCCATTACACCCATTGTAGGGGACGCTGTTTTGGCGGGTGTGTTGCTGAGTAATGTGATGCTGTTCCTGGCAACCCTGCTGTTCTACCGCCTGGTAGACGATCAGTGGGGGCAGGCGGTAGCCGACCGGGCAGTATGGTATTGGCTCATTTTTCCGGCTGCTTTTTTTGGTTCTGCGTTATACACAGAATCCCTCTTTCTGTTAGAAGCGATTGGTGCCCTCTATTTTGCCCGGCGCGGATATTGGGAAGTGTCTGGGCTGCTGGCAATTGCCGCTGCGTTAACCCGTTTTGTGGGGTTGATTGTGGCTCCGATGTTACTGGTGGAGTGGTGGATGCAGTGGCGTGAAGGGAAACGGCCGCCTTATTGGGGGGTGTTGGCGGGTTTATTGGCTCCGTTGGGGACAGCCAGCTATATGTTGTATTTGTGGCGGGTGTTTGGGGATCCGTTGGCCTTTGTGCATGGGGCAGCGGCCTGGGCGCGCCAACCACAATCCCCGCTGGTAACCATTGCCAGCTTGTTGGAACGCCCGGCCGAAGGGTGGATTTCGGCCGTTATTGCCGGGCGTATTCATATTGATAACTGGATTGATTTTACGGCCGTTTTGTTATTTCTCACCTTTGGCATTCTGTTATTGGTGCGGCGACGGTGGAGTGAAGCGGTGTTTGTATTGTTAGGGGTGTTAATTCCCTTTGGCTCTGGTCTGCTGATGAGCCAACGCCGTTATATGTGGGTGTTATTTCCGGCATTTATTTTGTTAGCTCACTGGGGAGAAAAGCCCTGGGTAGACCGCCTGGTAACGGCCGTTTCCCTGGTTGGGCTGGCCCTTTTCACTGCTTTATTTGCGAATGGTTATTGGGTAGGGTAGACTTTAGATGGCGTATAAAACCTGAAACGTGAAACTTTTGGTGGCATGTTCCAGGTTTTTTTTTCGCCCGTTACTTTTTTTGCTCCTTCTCCGACTAGGTAAATAGACCATACGACATAGGTTATAAATTGACATTCTGCTGAAGCAGATTAGAGATCAGAGATTTACCAATCTCCAATCTCTAATCTCAATAAAAATGTTAGTTTATTTCCTTTGTGAATATAGATAGGGCCTGGCTAAGAACACAGGGAGAGTTAGAGTGAAAAAGTACGGGCTTTTTGTTCAGGTGGCGCGGCCTGTAATCTCGATTGAGTGCCACAACCACTTGTATCTACTATTAGGCGGGGCATTACACTGTGCAAGACGAATTGCTCTTGTTAAATCGTGCGCGTTCTCTCGACCAGGAAGCGTTGGCGCAAATCCACGATACCTATTATGTGTCTATTTTTCGGTTCATTGCCTTTCAGGTAAACGATCACGCAACGGCCGAAGATTTAACCAGCGAAGTGTTTATTCGTTTGCTTCATGCGTTGCGTGATAAAAATGCCCCGCAAAATACCTTGCGGGGGTGGCTTTTTAGTGTGGCAAATATCGTGGTGAAAGACCATTACCGTAAACAGTATCGTCATCCACAAGCCGAACTTGATGAGGAGATGTCTACACCAGGAATTGACCTGGAACAGACTGTAGACAAACGATTAACGCATCAACAGTTACAAGCAGCAGTTACGCGGCTGACAGAAGAACAAAAAAAGGTGATTGCTTTGCGGTTCGGGTATGATATGCCGATTGAAGAGGTAGCAAAAACGATTGGTAAAAGCATTGGGTCGGTGAAAATGCTCCAGGCGCGGGCGGTGGCGGCACTGTCTCGTTTTCTCACCCCGGAGGGTACAGGTTAATGGATTCCGTTACCGAATCTCTCTTGATTGAGTGTTTGGATGCTCTGGCAGCCGGAGAAACGGCCGAAGAGATTTTGCGCCGCTATCCTGACCATGCCGAGGTTTTGCGCCCCATGCTGCAAACGGCCGTTTTGCTGCAACAAATCCCCCTGCAACCCACCCTGGATGCCCAACAAAAATCCCGCCAACGTTTCCTACAAGCCACTACCCTCCATCCCACTGGCCGTTCAACCAGCGGGTGGGTACAAAGATGGTTTCGCCCGGTGCTTTCACTGGCTCTGGCCTGTCTGGTGCTGGTGGTGGCCCTGGTGCCGCTCTCGGCTGGGGCTGCCCCAGGGGATACACTCTATGGCGTAAAGCGGCTGGTGGAAAACGTTCAGCTTTCTCTGGCAACTGACCCCAACACCCTGCAAGAGGCGTTTTTGCAACGGCGTATTGCGGAAGTGCAGCTTTTGTTACAAGACGGCCGTTCAGCCGAGGTTCAATTTAGTGGCAACATTGAAACCATCCAACCCAACGGTTGGGTAGTGGCTGGTATTCCGGTGCAGCAAACGGCCGATACCAGATTGACAGGTGACCCCCAAATTGGGGCCTTGGCAACGGTAACGGGGTACACTGAAAATGGGCAACTATTTGCCACAGAGCTAACGATTATTTTGTTGTCTGCGCTTCCTGGCATAACCACCCCTTCCCCACCTCCTATTGCCTCGGCCACAAACACATCAAGCTCTCCATCCACAGCTACCTCCACGCCAACCGCAACACCCTCCGCCCAAAACACCGCGACATACACCCCAACTCCTACCACAACCATCACCTCCCCTACCCCTTCCCGCACCGCCACCACCCGGCCCTCTGCCACCCCTATCGCCACTCCAACGTTAGAACCCACCAGCACAGCAACGGCCGTTCCACCCACCCCCACCGAGACAGATGAGCCAGAATCCACCGACGAACCGGAGTCTACCGACGAACCGGAGTCTACTGACGAACCAGAATCTACTGACGAGCCGGAGTCTACCGACGAACCAGAATCTACTGACGAACCAGAGTCTACCGATGAACCGGAATCTACCGACGAACCAGAACCCACCAACGAACCACAGCCTTAGTGAGCATCTAAAAACAACTTTCCGTTTTTGTTCGTAGTAACCGCTTTAGCGGTTTGGACGACTAAAGTCGTTACTACGAACCTGGTAAGGAAAATCTACCAAACCGTAACCACTGTACCGCAGTCCCACACCCCTACACCAGTTTGCCATGCCCTTCAAAAACTGGTTTATTCTCCAAAACACGCCTGGGCGAAAAAATAGACAGGTCTAAAAAGACCTCAACCTGGCGTATTGTTTCGGCCAGGTATCGGCCCATCGCATGACATTGTTGGAACCCATGCCCAGAAAAACCGCTCACCAGCAAAAAACCTTCCAGATCAGGCCATTCACCCAGAAACACATTCCCATCAAAGCGGTTGACATCATACAAACCAGCCCACCCACTCACAATTTTTAACTGGTCAAATGCTGGCACATACTCTACCAGCTCCGGCCATAAAAACTCCATAAATTGATGATGACCCCAGGTAAAATCAAAACCAACCGGGTCACTGTCTAACGATTTGCCACACATAAACTTGTTGCCATGTTCTTGAATCAAGTACAAACCAGAGGGAAAAACCGTTAGTGGGTAAATCTCTTTTGGCGAGGTGGCTGTTTGTAAAACAAATACCTGCCGCCGCACTGGCTCAATGGGCAGTTCAATCCCGGCTGTGCGCGCCAGCCTGGTTGCCCAGGCCCCGGCACTATTCACAACATATTTAGCGGTCATTTGAATGCCGTTTGTTAATTGCACACCGCTGACTTTACCGGCTGAATGTAAGACGCTGGCTACCTCTGCATGAATATAGGTCGCCCCCAGGGCTACCGCTTTCCGCTTAAAACCTATCAATACCGCCTGCGGGTCCATCGTGCCATCTAAACGGCCGAAAGTGCCTCCGGCAAACTTTGTCTGGTCATACAAAGGAAATCGGGTCTTAATCTCTGCGGGGTTTAACCAGTTCACCTCACAATTCAGACGTTGTTGCAGTGCCAGCCCGGTTTTGGCGTTCTCCACACCCTCTTCATCCGCCAAAAACAAGTTCCCTTGCTGCCGGAAATCTATTTGCGGCTGCCAATCACCTACCGCCATATCTTCACGAAACGTCTTCATCCTTTCCAGTCCATACAAAGAAATGAGGATGTTTTCCTTAAGATTAAACTGCAACCGGATATTTCCATCTGAAAGTACCGTTGAGTTACGTTTATACTCCGGATCCATTTCAACAATGGCAACCTTCATCGTTGGGTCCGCTTGCAAAAGATAATAAGCGGTGGCGCACGCCATCACCCCACCCCCGGCCATGATCACATCAAATTTTGTTGTTTCATCCATATTTATTCAGGTGTGGATTGGGGCACAGAGCATATCTTGACTCTTTTCCCTCTCTGTGTGTCTCTGTGTCCCTGCATCGTTGCTAAATGGAATGGGTAATGCCCCCATCGGCGCGGATATTTTGTCCTGTGATATACCCGGCCTCATCAGATAACAAAAAACGGACGGTTTTTGCAATCTCTTGCACTTTACCATACCGTTTCATAGGAATTTTGGCGAGGTTTTCCGCGTTTTCCGGGTAGTTATCCATGTATCCTGGCAGAATATTATTCATCCGAATGTTAGAAGCAGCATAACGATTGGCATACAGTTTTGTGAAACTAGCCAGGCCACTGCGTAAACTGCTTGAAACAGGAAAACCCAACTCAGGTTCAAAAGCTGCAAACGTGGAGATATTTACAATAGCCCCGCCACCCTGTTTCACAAAGATGGGGGTGACCAGTCGGGCCATCCGTACCACGTTCAGGATAAGCATATCTAATCCAAGATGCCAATCAGCGTCGGAAATGTCCAGCAGTTCACCTTTTGGGGGGTGTCCGGTGTTATTCACCACCGCATCAATCCGCCCAAACTTTTCTAAAGTGGTGTTGACCAGGGTTGCCAGGTCTGAAGGTGTAGTGACAGAACCCGTCATACCAATTCCACCTAACGCTTGGGCCAGTTTTTGTGCGCCAGTGGTGTTTGAAAACAAAGAAACCAGGTATCCATTTGCGGCCAATTCGCTGGCAATGGCTGCACCGACACCTTTACCGGCAGCCGTAATAATTGCAACTTTTGTAGACATCGTTATTTCCTAATGGCACTTATTTTTTACAAAACCAGTCTGTTTTGTTTAAGGGGTGTTTTAACGAGGGCGTAATCCTTGAGAATCCGTCTTTTTGGGGTGTTGAGAATCTGTCTTTTTGGGGCCAGGGGAGTCTGTTTTGCTGGCTGGGGTTGGTTTTGCATTTCGGCCGTGTTTGTCCAGAGGCACCACCAGCATCACGGTAGCCCCTTTGTTGGGGGCTGAATCCACCTGCAATGAGCCGTCAATCCGTTCTGCCCGTTCGCGCATATTGACCATACCCAGGCTACCGCGTGAGCTATAGTTTTGGTTCACGCCCTGCGTATCAAACCCCACTCCGTCATCTTGCACACGGGCCACAAACAAATTTTCTTCGCGCCAGAAGCGTACTTCAATCAGTTTGGCTTTGGAGTATTTGCGGGCGTTGCCCAATGCTTCTTCTACAATGGAAAAAACGACACCTTGTGCTTGTTCGTTGAGTAACTCGCCGTTTTCTGCCCCTACCAGGCGAATGTTTAAGCCATCGGATTCTCGAATGCGGTTGACGACGGTTTCAACGGCCGGGCCTAACCCTTGCGCTTCCAGGACTAACGGCCGTAATGTAAATAACATGCCGCGAATATCTTTTGATGTTTGTTTGGCTAACTCTTCAACTTTGGTCAGTTCGCCCATCGCCTGATCGGGGTTGCGGCTAACCAGGGAGCGAATGAAGTTGACGCGCATGGCAATAGCCGCAATGCTCTGGGTGGGGCCGTCGTGCAAATCGCGGGCTAACTCTTTGCGGGCGGCTTCGTCGGCATCAATCAACCGCTGTTTTTCTGCTTCTAGCTGTTGGAAAAGCTGGGCATTTTGTAGGGCGATCACCGTCTGGTCAGCCACCGCGTTAAACATGCCAATCTGATTTGCGTCAAACGGAACGGCCGTATCTGTGCCAATCACCATCACCCCAAAAATCTGAAACCCGGCCCGCAACGGCAAACAAACCACCGTCTGGCAATTTTTTAAGGACGTATACGTTTTTAGCTCTGCGTCTTCTCGTGGGTTGTTGGTAATGGTCAGTTCCGCCTGTTGCAGAGCTTTTGCCACCACCCCGCGCTGCCCTGGAATGGTTTTGTCTACATCCAGCACATTAAACCGGCGTGTCACCACCGGCAGCAAATGGTCTCCCTGGAACAAAAAAACGGCCCCCACCACTGATTGGGGCGAGATATTGCTGTCTTCCAACGAATGGGCACACACATCCATCGCCTGCTCTACTACGCGCTCAAAACTGAGGGTGGCCCGCAGGGTAGAAGCCATCTCTTGCAACAGTTTGGCCCGTTTGCTGATGGCCCGCAGCTCTCCCAACTCCTGGTTGACCGTCTGGCTGACAATTTGGCTGATGCGCGATTTGGCCTGGTCTATCAGGAAAAAGGTGACAATGCCACTGAGGATAAGCATCAAGCTGGCAACAATCAAGTCTATCTCCAGACTGGTAGAACCAATGACTCGATCCAGTACATAGAGAAATAACCCCACCTGAAGCACCACCAGCAACAGAAAAACAACGGCCGTTATCCAGTTCAGCCGTCTTACCTCTTTTTCAACCAATGTTGATACCTTCAGCGAGGGGTTTTGTTTTACTCCATTGCGAGGCGGAGTTTGAGTTTGTGATTTTGGCATAGGACTAAAGCCAGTTTCAACCTCTTGTTTAACAGGTCGTTCCACCCATCGGTATTATACTCAAAGTCGCAAAAAGGGCGATAGGAGAGTGGTTTTTAACTATCCAGATACCCATAGTTTCCGGGAGGAGATAGTTAGTTGACTGACAAATGTTAGTTTCATCCGCTACAGGCAACAGATAGAAACGGATAAACGGATGGGCAGTCAAGTAGCATCCGTTTATCCGCTTTTCATCCGATGCCGTAACCATTCAATGATTAAATCTGTCAGTCAACCAGAATCAGTAGGGAATTACCAGAGGAAACATAGCTTCAAAAAACCTGATGAGAACTTACGAAAACCTGTCCTCTGCGCCTCCGCGCCCCTGCGCGAGAAACTTTATTTCCAATAAACCCTGTAACGATTCACCGAAAACATTACCTGTGTACAAATCCTCAACGTTTGTGTGTGTCGGCGCGATAACCTGCGGCTAATTCAGCGGCAATTTGGGCCGCAACACGGCCGTTATGCCGCAATAACGCCTGGTTGGCCCGCAAACTCCGACCATCGGTGAGTTGTACCACGCGGCGCAACAACCAGGGCGTGGCTGCCGGGCCGTGAATGCCCTGGGTATCTGCCTCCTGGGTGGCCTGGGCAATGGCCGCCTCCACAGCTTGCGGGTCACAAGCCTCCGCCTCTGGCACAGGTACCGTCACCAAAATGCCATTTTGTAAACCTAATGTGTGGTGCGCCCGAATCACTGCCGCCACTTCGGCCGGGTGATCCAGCCGCACATCCACCGGCAAACCACTAGAACGGGCAAAAAAGGCGGGCAACTCATCCGTGCCATACCCAATCACCGGTACCCCCTGGGTTTCTAACACTTCGCGGGTGTTGGGTAGATCAAGGATAGATTTTGCCCCACTACAGACCACTGTCACCGGGGTGCGCCCCAGTTCCAACAAATCGGCACTGATGTCAAAGGCGTGGCCGCGATGTACGCCGCCAATCCCGCCAGTGGCAAATAGCTCAATACCGGCCAGGTGGGCCAAGAACATGGTGCCAGCGACGGTGGTGGCCCCATCTTCCTTGCGCCCAACAGCAATGGGGATGTCGCGGCGGCTGCACTTTCGCACTGTGCCGCCCGCCTTTTGCCCCAGATACTCAATTTGGGTGGAGGTCAGGCCAATGTGGATACATCCCTGCAAAATGGCAATGGTGGCCGGGGTGGCCCCACCAGCCAGCACAGAGGTTTCCATCGAAACGGCCGTTTCCACATTCTCTGGGTAGGGCAATCCATGAGTAATCACCGTACTCTCCAACGCCACCACCGGCTGCCCTGTCGCCAGCTTCTCCTGAATTTCCGCCTGAATCTGCCATGTAAACCCCTGGTTTGTGAGGTTAAAACTCGTCATATGCCTTTATCCTTCATGTTTTTTCTGCGTTCCACATCGCACTTGAATAGACATTCTGCCCAATTATGACCATAATTTCTTGTGACAACTTGTCTGTTGTTTCAAGTGATAACTATTCCTAAACTAACGGGCGTACTATACAATCTACCAAAAAATTTAGGGATTGACGATTTGATGATAGACCCAGGACGTGATACTCGGATTGATGCTTTGCACCGTTTTGAGGAAGCGCGACGGCGAGCAACTTGGGAGAAACTTTCTGCTACGCTCACCGGCCGCGATAACCGCATGTTGCCATTTGAGGCGATTCGCAGCGAACTAAGGCAACAAAACCCCATGTATCGGGGGTTACAACAAATTCCCCTGGAATACATTATGGGCAGTGTCGGCCGTTATCGGGAGTTCACTCGCACTTTTCTACCACTAAACAACGAGTTGCAGGAACGGTGGATTGGGGTAGATGCCCTGGCAACCTCTGTGGGGTGGCCGCCCATTACCGCCTACAAAGTGGGGGATGTCTATTTTGTCAACGACGGCAACCACCGCACCTCGGTGGCCCGCCAGATGCAGCTAAAAACGATTGAAGCGCATGTGTGGGAGTTCCCCGCCGATGTGCAAATTGGCCCAGATGATAAACTGGATGATGTGTTAATTCGGTTGGGGGAACATCGGTTCCTGGAAAAAACAAGGTTAGACACCCTGCGCCCGGATCACCAAATTCGGTTCACCACGCCCGGCCGTTACAACGAACTGCTGGCACAAATTGAGGATTTACACGGCAAGTTGTCCTTGATTGATGAAACAGAAATGAGTGATGCGGAGGCGGTGGAGGCGTGGTATGAGATGGTTTACCTGGCAACGGTGCAAATTATCCGCGACTCGACCTTGTTGAAAGATTTTCCGGGGCGTACAGAGGCAGATTTGTTTGTCTGGCTTTCAATGCACCGCGACCAGTTGGGGGATTTGTATGGGGCGTATGAAAATTTGACTGATCTGGCGCAGATGTTGGCGGATCGGTATCGGGAAGGGGGAATTGACAAACTGGCGCGTCAATTTATGCGTTTGTTAGGGCAAGAGGCGTTACCACCATTGGCCGGGGTGAAGGAATCGGCCGTTTCGCCCGCCCTGCAACCACCCCCTTCGCCAGAAGAAAACGCCTGACCCACCACGACATAAGCAGTCACAAGACGGGACTCTTCGCTGTTTAGTTATTGTCTAAAAACAACTTCCCGTTTTTGTTTGTCGTAACCGTTTCAGCGGTTTGAACGACTAAAGTCGTTACGACGAACTTGTTTTTGGGCAAGTCTTTCTGGATATTTATTCCTGCTTTTTGCGCCCTAAATAGAGCAGGACGGTCGAGATCAACCCGGCCGCCCCTAGCACACTCCACCCCAATTGCCCTACTCGCCTTTCTAGCTGCTCCAGTCGGCGCAAGGTTTCGCGGTCGGCCTGGGTTTGCACCCGCAAACGGCCGTTTTCGGCGGCCACAATGATACGTTTGACTTGGGCCGGGGTGGTTAAATAGGGGCGCACCAGGTCTAACACCGTTGCCCAACTCCATTGCCGCACTTCCTGGCTCTGAATTACCTGTTCGCCGAACTTTTCAATTTGATACCAGGGGTTAATCTGTGGGTCTAACAACGAAACCAGACCCGAAACCATGCCAATCGCCCGCCCCAGGTAGATAAAATCTTGGGGAATCTGGAAGGGGAAATCAAACAAAATATCGCGGAACTGTCTCCCCAACTCCTGCACTTCGCGCGGGTCGGGGCGGGCCAGTTGCAACAAATTACGCCCCCACAGCCGATTGAGTAACACATCTTGCGCTTCCACAATACGCTCCAGATCGGCTCCGGGTAGGAAAAAACCCAGGTCTTGGTATGCTTCGGTCAATTTGCGGGCATCCCGTTGGGTGACGCTGACCAGCAACTTTCGCAAATTCTCCCCCATCAGCCCTGGCACTCGCCCCACCATGCCAAAATCAATAAAAGTAATGGCAAACGGCCGATTTTCCACATCTGCCTCACCTAACGGCCGTACAAACAGGTTGCCAGGGTGGGGGTCGGCATGGAAAAACCCCTCCTGGAAGATTTGCCGGAAGTAACTTTCTAACAATTTATCTGCCACTTCGGTTGGATCAATGCCTGCTTCTATCAGGCTGTCTACATCGGCGATTTTGATGGCAGAAACATCTTCTAACACAATGACGCGGCGGGTGGAGTGGTGGCGGTGAATGAGTGGGATGTGGATGTAAGGTGTGTCGGCATAGATTTGGGCGAAATGTTCGGCGTTGTCTGCTTCGGCGATGTAGTCCAACTCCTCCCACAGGGTGCGGGCGAACTCGTCCATCAGGGCGGGGACATCGGCGCGGCGGCGAATGGGGCCATAACGCATGATCCATCGGGCCACAACATGCAAAGCAGCCAGGTCGGTTTGTACGATGGTTTCAATGTGTGGACGCTGAATTTTGACCACAACGGCCGTTTCTATCCCCTCCTCTGTCCGCAGTTTGGCGCGGTGGGCCTGCCCCAATGAAGCCGCCGCCAGGGGTTGTTCCTCAAAACAGCTAAACCGTTCGCGCCACGCCCCCAACTCTGCCGACAGTACCGCCATCATGTGGTGCGGGTCTTCGGACGGTACTTCATCTTGTAATCCTTGCAACTCCTCGGTAATTTCGGGGGGCAAAACATCTACCCGCGCGCTGAGAAATTGCCCTAACTTAATCATTACCCCGCCCATGCTGGCAGCCAGGGCACGAAAACGGCGTGCCCAACGGCGGAGGCGGTTGGGTCGGCTCTGACGAATCCGATCCGCCAACAACGGCAGGCGTGTCCCCAGAATATCCCACCAGATGATGTGCAAAATGATACTGGCAAAGAAGAGGAGAATGCGGCGATAACGGCCGTCTTGGGTAATCGTATGGGGTTCTGTGGTACTCATGCGGGATCAATCGTAAGGCAGGAAAAGGGAATCGTCAAAAAATGGGGCAAGAGACACTTTTATAGAGATTGGAGATTGGAGATTGACCAATCTCTAATCTCTAATCTCCTCCGGCAAAATACCAATTTATCACCTTATGCCGTACCTATCAGGGCAGTACCGAGCCGATACAGATTGCCAGGAGCAAGATGAGCAGGTAGAGGTTGGAAACCAGGAAGACGTGGCGGGCGTAGCGGGGAGAGGGGTCTATGATGAGTTGAATGTTGCGGTAAACGAGAACGGCCGTTATCAGTGCCACCGGGACAAAATACACCCACCCCAATCCCGGCAGCAACACCAACAACAAACCAGCCATACCCGTTGGCAGGGTGTGGGACAACACCCACCAGGCCGCGCTGCGGGGGGAGGTGTGAACGGGTAACATCGGCACATCCAGGCGGGCGTAATCATCTTTATACAGCAGTGCCAGGCTCCAAAAGTGAAACGGAGTCCAGAGGAATAAAATGAGGGATAAAACCAACGCTCCGGTTTCATACCATGGCCCTACGGCCGCGCTGCCACACAAAACGGCCGCACTGCCCGCCGCCCCGCCGATCACGATGTTCAACAAGGTGCGGGGTTTGAGCCAGATGGTGTAAATACCGACATAAATGGTGGCCCCCACAATGAGCCAGAAGGTGAGGGCCGGGTTGGAGGGCAACACAGCCAGGGAGGGGAGTAAAATGAGGGTAATACCTACAAAAGGAATCCAGGCGGGGTTGGGAATGTCGCCATTGACTAACGGCCGTTTCCGCGTTCGCCCCATCGTTCCATCTGTGTGCCGTTCCAGGTATTGGTTGAGCGCAGAAGCCCCGGCCGCCGCCATGCCGCCCGTCAACCACACCAACCCCAACGTTTTGCCCCCCGGCCATCCTTCTGCCGCCAGAAATGCCCCCCCGGTAGCCGCCATTAGCAAAAGAAATACAATTCGCAGCTTAAACAACACCACCACCAGGTGCAACCACTCCCGCCAGCTGCGGTGATGGGGAATAGCAGTTAACTCCCCTGGGGCGATGCTGCTGGTGTTCTGTTTTCGGGTATCTGATAATGCCATGGTCTCTCCAAAACCCCTGTCTTCCTTGTTCAATCATTACATTGTAACAATCTTCACAAGGAAAACAACGACACGGTGTTTGCAAAATCAGAAAATGGGGCGCGGGTCAAACGGAGCAACGCGGATTTTTCTGCAAATAAAGAAGTTATCTGTTATCTGAAACAGAACCACCAAAAGGCGACCGGAATTTTGTTGCATCACCCCAATTGATTGATTTTGACCCGCGAAAACCGGCAAAATCCGCGTTCCATTCAAAATCTGCAAAAAACATTGTTGGAATTAACTTTATGTCACGCAGCGACGCGGGGACACAGGGAGGAAAGGCCCTCTGCGCCTCTGCGCGAGAAACGCACCTCTGCGCGATAAACCTTATTTCCGCTAAACTTTAATGATAGTGTACGATTCGGGTGGTGTGGTTTGCAGTATAATCTGGGGCATTGGGGGGGTGGTACATGGCATCACGACTTCCCGATACACACCACTTTTCGGAGGTTTATTACATGAATCTGGATATCGTCATTCCTATTCTCATTCCGCTTCTTATTATCGCCATTTTGGTCTATGTTCTGGTTCGGGCGAACCAGGCAGCGGCTCAGGAGGAGAAGTATCGCCAGCATATTTTGAGTATTGGCAAAACGGCAAAGGCAACAGTGCTGGAGCTAAAACAGACCGGGGCCTCGGTGAAGGTGGGAGGGGATCGCAGTTTGGGGATGGCGTTGCAATTGCAGGTGGAGCCAGATGATCGGCCGTTTTTTGCAGCCACTGTCAAACAGATGGTGCCAGAGGTGGAGCTGCCGCAAATGCCACGCGGATCGGCCGTTTTGGTGCGTTATAACCCAGATAACCCTAGCGAAATTGTCTTTTTTGGCAATTTGGGGTTGTTATCGAATGTGGTGCAGCCGGGGGCGTATGAAACAAAAGCGGCGCAAGACCTGGTGGTGCAGTGTCAAATTTTGGATCATGATTTAACCTGGCATGGGCAAAAAGCCCCGGCGCGGATCATCACCAGCGAAAAAACGGGTATTACTTTGTATGGCGGGGCGGTGGATGTGGCTCGTTTTACGCTGGATGTGACCCCACCCCATAGCAGCCCCTTTCGCACAGAGGCGATGCAGTTTATCAAACAGGCTTCCTGGCACAAGTTTCAGCCGGGAACGGCCGTTACCGTTCACTATGACCCCAAACGGCCTGAAAAAGTGGTGTTTGAGGGGCAGACAAATGAAACGTGAAGCGTGAAACGTGAAATTTCACGTTTCACGTTTTACGTTTCACGTTTCATTGGTTGTCAACCCCCTGAGTTCCCAAAGAATCAATAAAGTTGTAGGTAGGCAACGTTTATTAGGACACTCTTGCACAAAAACGGAGGTAAAACATGACATCTCCGAATGGTTACCCAAATTAAAGCATTGTTTCTTTAATAAGAGCCACCAACTGGTCAAGGCATTGTCCCCACCCTTCATAAAACCCCATTTTTTCATGTTGTGTGCGATCTTTCGAGTCTTTGTGAATAGCCAGGGCTGTATACTTCGTTCCTTTGCCATACGATTCCAGCGTAATAACGGCCGTAAAAAAGGGGGTTTCCGTGGGGCGATAACCGGCACCCATGGCATCGGTGAATATCAACCGTTCATTGGGGGTTACTTCCAGGTAACAACCAACCCCTGGAAACTCTTGCCCTTCTGGTGAACGCATCACAGTGCGGCAGATTCCCCCCGGCCGTAAATCAATTTCACACTCTGTAACTGTCCAGGGAGCAGGCGCAAACCATTTGACAAGATGTTCAGGTTGTGTCCATGCCTGCCATACTAATTCTTTTGGTACATCCACTACACGTTCCAACACCAAGTCTAATTCAGGGTTAATTGTAAATGGGTAAACGCTACTCATCAGGGTTCTCCTTTAATGAAAGTAAATAACTGTCAAGCTGGTTAAGTCGCTGTTCCCAGACTTCAAGTTGGGCATTTAACCATTGCTGTGCTTGATGGATTTGTTGGGGTTCAATCTGGAAAGTACGAACTCGCCCTTGTTTAACGGAACGTACTAGAGCGCACTTCTCCAATACCTTCAAGTGCTGCAAAAAGGATGGTAGAGCCATATTGAACGGCTCTCCTAGTTCGGTAACTGAGGCTGGCCCCTGGCTAAGCCGCTCTAAAACTGCACGGCGTGTTGGGTCAGCTAATGCGTAAAAGATATTGTTTAGGTCATGATGATAGTTAGTCATTTACCTAAGTATAACATCAATCATATAGTTAGGTCAATACCTAACTATTATCACAACAATCCTCGATAGGGCGAGGCGGTTGGGAGCAAATGTTGTGG
>CAZPEJ010000021.1:0-20790 GCA_964585465.1 uncultured Ardenticatenaceae bacterium | reverse complement strand
ATCCCAGCTTGTAAAACGGCATCTACCAAACGCGAAACGGCCGAAATGCCCGATGTTATCCCTGGTTCGTTTTGGATGATGGGGAAAAGGAAGCTGTAAGGGTACCAGGTGTTGCCTGCGGCCTGGGGGGCCAGGTAAGCCAGGTCGGGGTGGTAAAATTCCTGCGAGAGGGTGAGGATAGATTCGGCCGTTGCCCCGCGCCCATGCAGCAAAATCATGGCCGCTTTGGCCTCCGCCAAAGGTTTACCCCGGCTCAAAACAGGTTGCCCATGATGTGGATCCGCTAAATTTTTCATTTGTTCGCCAGGCGATAGGTTAAGGGTCTTTCGGATTTTGTGGGGTTTGCCGTGAAACGTAAAATTTCTCTGGTCACGTTTTACGTTTTACGTTTCACGAGTTATCAACCCCCTGAGTTCCCAAAGAGCCTCGACGCTCTCCTCTCTTTCACCCTCCCCACGTTTTGACTGTCAACGGCTTCAGGTGGTTTTCAATCGTGGGGCGGTGGGACTCCAACCAGGGGGGTAGTTTCAGGTTTTGCCCTAAGGCAGGTTCATCTTCATCATAGAGGAACCCCGGCCCGGCCGTAGCAATTTCCACAATGTGCCCATCCGGGTCATTGGTGTAGATGCTCTTAAAATAAACTCGATCCATCACCGACGAAACCCGTAACCCTGCTCGAAGTAACTTTTCCCGAAACTGGAGTTGAGTTTCTTCATCTGGCACGGCAAAAGCGTAATGGTGGGTTTGTCCGGCCCCCATTTGCACATAGTGGTAACGGGCATCTTGGGGGTTACGCTCAAAATAGGTGATGAGGCTGCCCGGACGGCCGTTTTCCACCCCCCAATACCAGTGTGCTGAGGTCGGATCATCAAAGTTGCTGGTCATTTTCACCCGTTGCAGCCCAAGCAGCCCGGCAAAAAAGGCATGGGTGCGCTCAATATCCACCCCGATAGCAGTAATGTGGTGCATACCGTGAGAGAGAGACATATCGGCCGTAATCACCGGAACGGGTTCGGGCCAGGTCGTGGTTTTAATTCGCGCCTCATCCCGGTTTCTCACCACCATCTCATCGGGTGGTTTGCGGTATTCACTCCCCAACGTGGCAATAGGTTCATCGGCCGAAAACCCCGGCTCTTTGGTAGCAATTTCAATAATCACCCCATCCGGGTCGGTAAAATAAATAGAGGTGAAATAGTGCCGATCCAGTGGCCCATCCACCGCCAACCCCAAATCATTCAGGCGGCGTTTCCATTTGAGTAACCCGTCATAATCCGCTACCGCCAGGGCAAAATGGTGTGTGCCCCCAATGCCGGGGCGACCCTTTGGGGCTTGCGGCCATTCAAAAAAGGTAACGGCCGATCCGGGGCTACCCGTCCGATCCCCAAAATAGAGGTGATAACTGCCAGGGTCATCAAAATTAACCGTCTTTTTGACAAACCGCAGCCCTAAAACACCCGTATAAAAATCTACCGTGCGTTGGGCATTGGCACAAACCAGCGTGATATGGTGCAGGCCGCTAATTTTCATCCTTAACTCCTGGTTATACTGCATAAAGTCGCTGCTAAATGAGATTAGAGATTAGAGATTGACCAATCCCCAATCTCCAATCTCCAATCTCAATAAAACTATCCTGAGTCTTGCGGGTTTTATGGGTTTGCCATGCGTTGAAACATCGCACGTCCGGGATAACACAGGCACAACAGATTGTCGCCGATTCCCCCCCATACTGAGTACTGAGTACTGTCCACTGAGTACTGAGTACTGTCCACTGAGTACTGAGTACTGTCCATTGAGTACTGAGCACTGCCCACCGCTTCTAACTAACCCTCATCGTTTGCTCAAACTGGCGTTGCCCCAAACGCGCCAGCAAAATACTCACCCCATACAAAACCGTTAAAGGGGCCATCGTCAACAACATCGTCACCGGGTCTACCGATGGCGTAATGGCTGCCGCAATTACCGCGATGCCCACAACGGCTACCCGCCACTGCTCTTGCAACGTCTGGGCCGACACTACCCCGGCACGGGCCACAAAATAAATGACGATAGGCATCTCAAAACTTACCCCAATCCAAAAAATCATGGTAATCAGGAAGCTGATGTACTCCTGGCCCGTCCACTCTGCCTGGAAAATGGCGGGTAGGAAGTTTGCCAGAAACAAAACGGCCGCTGGCACCAAAATAAACCAGGAGAAAGCAATCCCCAACCCAAACAAAAATAAGGCACTAGGGATAAAAATAAAAACGTATCGCCGTTCTTTGTCCGTTAACCCAGGCGTAATAAACAACCACACCTGATACAAAATAACCGGCATTGCCATGACGGCCCCGGCCAACAGAGCCACCTTAAAAAAGGTTTCAATCCCTTCAGTGGGGCGCAAGGTTTGTAATTGGGCACCGGCTGGCGAAGCGGCCGAATATGGGATTAACAAGAAGTCCAGCAGGGGTTCGGCAAAAATAAAACTGATAACCGTACACACAGCCCAAGAAACGGCCGCCCAGGTGAGGCGGACGCGCATCTCATTCAAATGTTCCAGCAGGGTTAATTCAGGCCCTTCTGTCGGGGAAGTATCCAAATTACTCATCATTCAGGATCGTCGGTGATGTCAACGGGTTTGGGCAGAGGAGCGGGGCTACCATTTTGTGGGGTGGCGGCCGGGCGAGCAGTAGCCCCAGGTTGAGTTAGCTGGCGTAAATTGCCAATACTATTTTGTGTTTCGTTCGCTGTCTGGCTGGCAACCGAGGTCAACTCATGGCGCAAGTCAGAAATTTGTTTGCGTAAATCCTGCACTTCGTCCCGTGCCTGTTTCAGATCCCCTTTGGGATCTACATTTTCCAGTTCGGTGGCCAGCTGACGGGCAAACTGGCGGGAGATAGTTTGCAGTTGGGCTGTGATGCGCCCCAGCCACCTGGCAATCTGGTACATGCGCTGTGGCCCCATGACAATGCCTGCCATGAGGAGGATCACAATCAGTTCGGGGGCACCGATGCCAAAGATACTGTCCATATCAGCGAACTTCTACGTCTTTTTCTTTCATTTCTTTGCTGGTGTCGTCCTGGCCTTCGCGCAGCCCTTCGCGGAAGGCACGGATGCCTTTGCCCATTTCGCTGCCTAATTTGCCAATACGCCCTACCCCAAAAACCAGTAAAACGATAACCAGGATAATAATCCATTCCCAACCACCTAAAGATGGCATTGTTCACGCTCCTTGTGTGATATTTTGCGGCATTGGATGGAAAACAAATAAACGGATAATGCTCGACTGACCATCAGTTTATCTAGTTCTATCTGTTGCCTGTTATGGACGAAAATGACATTTGTCGTCAACCAAGTAAGATTGTGTAACTACTAAATTATACCAAAGTGAGTGTAAATAAGTTACCAGTTAATCACTTGATAATTATTCAAAGATAAGTTTGTGATAACGACTTTACGCCTACGTCGCAATGTTAAGAAACGCGGATTAAATAACCTCCAAGCGATTAGCAATTGGAGATTGACCAATCTTGTACTTATGACCCTTCGACGGCCGGGCAGCTAATGGTGACATCGCGGTAAAGCAGGAACCAGTTGGCAAAGGTTTGGTATCGGTCGCGGGGGTTGTTGATTTGACCAATTTCAGCCTGGTTGACGTTGGTGTGCAGGGCGTAGGTGTAGATGTGCTGGTAGAGGGTGAGGGCGGGCAGGTCGTCGTTGAAGGTGCGTAGGAAGGTGTCGTAAAACGGCCGTCTTTCTTCCACACCCCACACTTTTCGACCCCCTTCTAAGGCTTCACTGGCCCGGCGGTTGTTCCAGCCGGTGTAGTTTTGCCCGCGAATGATGGCTTCCTGGCTCCAAAAGTCGTACAGGTCGGGGTCGTGGGGTGGGGTAATATCCACTAAAACCACATCAAACGCCCGTTCGGCCAATCGCTGTTGCCGTTCGGCCGTTCCTGGGACGGCGATCAGCTGTGTTTGAATCCCCAGGGCGGCCCACTGGCTGCTGATGAAGGTTGCCAGGGCTTGAGAGGTGGGGTCGTCCAGCAGAACCAGGCGTAGCGTCAGCAAAGCCCCTTCTCGTTGGCGCACAGTGGCCCCATCGGGCAGCAGCCAACCCGCCGTGTTGAGCAGGTCGGCGGCGGTGTTGGGTTGATAGGTGAACGGGGTAAAAATGTCGGGGTGGGAGGCCCAGGAAGTTGGCAGGTAAGGCCCTTCCATTGGCACAGCCTGACCATTGAGGGCTTGATCTATCAAGGTTTCCCGATCCAGGGCATAGGCCAACGCTTGCCGCACCTCTTTGCTGCGAATAGCGGCCGTTCCGGTATCGGAGAGATTAAAAAACAGGGCGGTGTAACGGGGGGAAACGGCCGAAAACAACCGCGCTTCTGGTAATACAGCCACTTGTGGCAACAAGGAAGGAGTCACCTGGTTGATGGCTTGTAGATCACCTGCCTGAAAGGCTTGCAACAAGGAACTTTCGTCCGGGTAGAAACGAAACTCTAATGTGGGGATTTGGCTGCCTTGCGGCCAGTTGAGGGGGTTGGGGGAAAGACGTAAACGGCCGTTTTGCCGCCAGTTTTCCCCAGCATTCACGATCCATGGCCCGGTGCCGATGGGGTTGGTGTTGAAGGGGTGTGTGGTTAATGTGGTGCCTGTCACTCCTTGCAACAGGTGAGCAGGCAAAATACCGCGTGTGGTGGCTTCCAGAAACGGGGAATAAGGCTCCGACAGCCCAAAGACGACTGTTTGTTCGTCCACCACTTGAATGGTGACAGATTGCCACAACGTTTTCAGGGCTGGCGTACCGGGAAATGCCTCATCTTGCATCAACCTGTAAGTGAAGGCCACATCAACGGCCGTTACTGGTTGACCATCTTGCCATTGTGCATCCTGGCGTAACACAAAACGTACCGATAACCCATCTTCTGCCACTGCCCAGCTTTGAGCCAATGCGGGTTGCAGTTGTCCCTTTTCGTCATACCGGGTCAACCCATCAAAAATGAGGCTGACCAGTTCCCGATCCAACGGATAGGGGTCACTCAACAAGGGGTTCAGGTATTGTGGCGCTCCTACCGCCCCTTCCACAAAAATGCCACCCGAAGCGGGAACACGCGTGGTACACAGGCTGGCACTTTGGGTTTGGTAAGAAAGCAGGGAGAGGATGAGAAAAAAGCAGAGGACAGCCAGTAAAAACTGCCAACGCAAGTTTAATTTCATTGGGTTCCTGAAGATGACGGCCGTTTGAGGAACGGCCGTCACCCCAAAAGCAGGATGTTACCGGTCATGATGCCGCTCATCGTGACCCTAACACAGGTTTTTGTAAGTCCTCACCAGGTTTTCAAGATACCTTTCCTCAGGTAATTCTTTACTGATTACTGTGTACTGATTACTGTATACTGATAACTGAGTACTGATTACTGAGTACTGATTACTGGGTACTGATTCTAGCTAGACACCTGCCCCCAGGCCAAAAAGGCGAAGATGGTGCAGATGAAAAACAAGACGGCACAGACAATAGTCATGCGGTGTAAAGTCACCTCGATACCACGTCGGGTGCGGAAGCCGCTGCTGCTATCCCCGCCGCCCAAAAAACCGCCCAGGTCAGAACCTTTGGTTTGGATAAGAACCAGGATGGTTAACGTAATGGCTAAAATAATTTCGACAACACCCAAATAGGGTGCTAAAGGTTGTAAATTCATTTTGACCTCACCATGTAGATTTTTCAAAACGGGGAATGCTATAGCAAATTGGTGTTCTTGACAAATTGCCCGTTCTTTTCTAACCTGACAGGCAGTTTTACAGACAGGCAATGTTTTGACCTGCGGTTCTGCGAACAGTTTTGCGTCGGAAACATCGCCTGTTTGCAGGGAGATATACTCACAGAGGGCATAAACTGACACTTTGTATTGTGAGATTGGAGATTGGAGATTAGAGATTGGTCAATCTCTAATCTCCAATCTCTAATCCCCCTTCAGCAGTATGTCCAAAGTAAATAAAAAACAACAGAGCTGTTTCTTGTGTACCCCCACAAGAACAGCTCTGTTGTTTTTGCCCGGATTTTTCACCAGGGCGATGGGTGAAGTCAGAGCTAGAGAGAGGGGACAACACCCTGGGTCAGGTCAGGTGTTCCAGTCGCGTTTCTCTCGTGCCAGTTTTAGGAGGGGATTTTTCCCTAGCTCTTATCCCAACCAGACTTAATCGGTATCATAACGTATTTTTTTGAGATTGTCCATACTTTTTATCATTCAGCAGCAATTCTCATTTTACCGCCCTGGTCAGGGGCTGACATCCCAGGTCAGTCAAACGTGAAGTTTCTCTAGTCACGTTTCACGCATCATGTTTCGTTGGTTGTCAACCCCCTGAGTTCCCAAAGAGCCATTTTCTTTCCCTCTGACTTTTGCCTGTGGTATACTTTTTATAATGATACTGTCTCTCTGGAGATATGTGATGTTTTTAGCACAATTGGCATAGACAACCACAGGTAAAAACATTGTGTGTCTGGCAGTTTGTGGGAGAGGTATTGTATCTGTGCATTGTTACAATGTGCATTGTTACAACAATTTTGTAAGGAGTCAGACGTTGAAACATTTCCTCACGATTGCGGATTATACCCCGGATGATTTGCATAATTTATTGGATTTGGCGCATCAATTGAAGGATGAATGGCGGAATGGGGGGAATCGGCCGTTATTAAAAGGCAAAAGTCTGGCGATGATTTTCCAGAAACCCTCGTTACGAACTCGTGTCTCTTTTGAAATGGGCATGGTACATTTAGGTGGTCACGCGCTTTACCTGTCGCCCAACGAAATCAAAATGGGCAGTCGGGAGAGTGTGGCAGATGTGGCGCGGGTGTTGTCGGGGTATGTGGATGGGATTATGGCACGGGTTTTTGACCACCAGCACATCGTTGATCTGGCAAAATATAGCTCTGTGCCTGTGATCAATGGGTTGTCGGATTATAACCATCCGGCACAGGCATTTGCGGATATGTTTACCATCTCTGAGGTGAAACCTAAACTAGAAGGTTTAACGATGGCGTATGTGGGGGATGGAAATAATGTGACCCGTTCGTTACTGTTTGCGGCGATGAAGTTGGGAATGCACTTTTTGGTGGCTTCTCCGCCTGGTTACACGTTGACGGAGGAGGATGTTGCCAAGGCCAGGGAGTTTAGCACACACGGAGCAGAGTTTGGGATGATGGAAGACGCAGTAACGGCCGTTCGTGGGGCAGACATCATTTATACCGATGTGTGGACAAGTATGGGGCAGGAAGCAGAAACGGCCGAACGTTTGAAGGTCTTCCCACCTTATCAGATCAATCAACAACTGGTCAACCTGGCAAAACCAGATTGCCTGGTAATGCACTGTTTACCCGCCCACCGGGGTGAAGAGATCACCGACGAAGTCGCTGATGGGGCAAATTCTATTTTGTTCCCACAGGCTGCCAATCGGTTGCATGGGCAAAAAGCGATTTTAGTTTCATTGCTGGCTTGAGTGATGATGTTTTGGACGGTTTGATGGAGGTTTCTGAATGACAAAATACCGCGCTGTGTATGAAGAAGCACTCAACCGGGGTCATTCATACAACTGGGATGAACGGTGG
Organism: uncultured Ardenticatenaceae bacterium; assembly: GCA_964585465.1. Classification (GTDB taxonomy): domain Bacteria; phylum Chloroflexota; class Anaerolineae; order Promineifilales; family Promineifilaceae; genus CAZPEJ01. The sequence goes on along the minus strand of CAZPEJ010000021.1, from coordinate 13,209 downwards.
CAAGAGGCGATTCGGGAGTTTGAAACGGCCGTTCGGGAAGCCCCCCAAGAGCCAGCTGCCTATGATGGCCTGGGAATGGCCCATCTGCGCCAGGGACAACTCCACAAAGCCCTGGAAAATTACAAACTGGCTGCTCGCCACTCCAAAGGTGAAGTGATGTACCTTCATCGGGTGGCTGAAGTTCAAGAACAGTTGGGGCAAATTTCCGAAGCTGGCAAAACCTATCTGGCAATTGGCGAAGCAGAACTGGGGCGCAACCGGCTCAAGGAGGCCATGAACAATTGGCACCGCGCCGTTCAATTGGAACCCAACCTGCTCCGCGCCCATCAACGCCTGGCTACCATCTACCAACGCCAGGGGACGGTGCGGAATGCCATTTGGGAGTATCTGGCCGTTGCCCGCATCTTGCAACAACAAAACGAACCAGAAAAAGCCATGCAGGCGTGCCAGATGGCCCTGCAACTTGATCCGCGCAACCCCGACATTTTGACTGCCATTGAACGGCTGCAACGGGGCAAAATGATGTTTGAAGGGGAAGAAGCTCCAGCCGCCCCCAAAGGTGGGGCAGGGTTGTTGCAACGAGCCACCCTGGTTGAAGAAAAACAGACCGGAGAAACTGCTGCCCCCGTTCAAGACACCAGCCGCCGGGCCATGGAAAAACTGGCAACCAGCCTGTTTGCCGACGAAGATACGAGCGTCAGCGACTTGCTCATCGCCCAGGCATTGGATTATCAACGGCGTGGGATGGTGAATGAAGCCATTAGTGCCTATGAAAAGGCCATTCAAGCAGGGGTCAATAATACGGCCGCTCACTTTAACCTGGGTTTGTTGTACCAGGATAAGCTACGTTTTGAAGAAGCGATCCGTGAGTTTGAAATCTCGGTCAAAGACCCGGAATATCGCCTGGGTAGTTACTTTGCTTTGGGCGAATCCCACCGCGCGCGTGGACGCATTGACAAAGCGATGGAGAACTTTATCAATGTACTCAAAATTGTAGACCTGGCCACCGTGCAACATGATCAGGCGGATCGGTTGATTGAACTGTATGAAAACCTGGCGGATAGTTTTATGACGCAAGGTGAGCGAGAAAAAGCCAGTGCCTTTGCTAATTCTCTGGTGGAATTTTTGAGCCACAAAGGGTGGGAAGATAAAGTTAAAGATGCCCGCAATCGGTTGGATGGTATTTCGGAAGCAGGTACCATGATTTTGGGTGATGTTTTTACCGCTGGTTCGGAGCAAGTGCTGGAGTCGCTCTATCTGAGCCAGGAGTTTACCCGACGGGGGATGTACAACAGTGCCATCGAGGAGACGTATCGGGCGATTCAGTTATCACCCGATTATTTGCCCGCCCATATTCAATTGGGAGAAGTTTTAGCCAAACAAGGGCGATTAGAGGTAGCGGCCGTTAAGTTTAGTACAGTGGCCGAGACGTTTCGCACTCGCAACGATATTAGTGGGGCGATGCGGGCTTATGAAAAGGTGGTGGAGTTAAATCCGCTGGATCATGCGATGCGGGCGCGGTTGGTTGATTTGTTAAAACGGCACGGGCAAATTGACAAGGCGTTGGAGCATTACATTGAAATGGGACAGGCTTATTATCAGGTGGCCGAGGTGGATAAGGCGCGGGAAACTTATCAGGAGGCCTTAAAACTATCGCCGCGTGGTTCGGCCGAATTTGGCTGGCGGGCTAAGTTGTTGCGTTTAATTGCAGATATTGATATGCAACGGTTAGATTGGCGGCGTTCGTTACCTGCTTATAAAGAGTTGCGCCAGGTTGAACCGGAGGATGAGTGGACAGCTATCACCCTGGTGGATTTGTATTTTAAGATGGATCAGCCAGCGAATGCTGTTCGTGAGTTGGATCAATATCTGGTACAACTGGTGCGGGGTGGGCGAAGTGGCAAGGTGATTGGGATTTTGGAGGATATGGTGAATCAACGGCCGTCTGACCCCCATCTGATAGATCGTTTGTCTCGTTTATATGTGCAGCAAAAACGGATCCCTGATGCGATTGATCTGTTGGACAAGTTGGGTGAAGCTCAGTTGGAGGTTGGGGATTCGGCCGCTGCTGTGGAGACGATTCAAAAAATCTTAAAACTCAATCCGCCTAATGCAACTGGTTATCAGCAGCTTTTGAGCCAATTACGCCAGCAACGGCCGTCATCATGATAGGAGGTCGTGAAAAACCGACCTCATCCTGTTTTACCCCTCTCTCGCTGACGGTTGAAAATTTGAAAACATTGTGAATCATGTCTTTTTGGGACAGTTTATTACCCTATTTGCGTGACCTGGATGTCACGGTGATCGTAGATATTTTACTGGTGACGTTTATTATCTACGGCATGTTCGTTTTGATTCGGGGCACCCGGGCGGTTCAGGTTTTGCGGGGGTTTATCGGTCTAGCGGTCATTTTTGCCCTCATTTCTTCTTTAATTGAGTTACCTGCTTTTGGTTGGTTAATCGGCCGTATTTATCCAACGCTGCTGGTGGCAATTCCTGTTATTTTTCAACCAGAACTACGCCGGGCATTGGAACAGTTGGGGCGAACGGGTAGTTATTTACGTTTCTTGCGGCGCAAAGAGAAAAGCCCGATGGTTTCGGCCGTAAAAGAAGCGTGTTTGCGTCTGTCGCAACGGCAACATGGGGCGTTGATTGTGTTTGAACGGGACACAGGGTTACAGGAGTATATTGATACTGGCATTTTGTTGAATGCAGAGCCTTCGGCGGAGTTGTTCTTGACGATTTTTAATAAGAACACAGAACTGCATGACGGGGCGGTCATTATTCGAGGGGAAAAGTTGTCGGCGGCGGCCTGTGTGATGCCGCTTTCTACCAGTAGTTTATCGGATCGGCAGATGGGGTTGCGCCACCGGGCCGCGTTGGGGATTAGTGAGGTGAGTGATGCGGTGGCGGTGGTGGTGTCGGAGGAAACGGGACAGGTTTCGATTGCCCATAACGGCCGTATTATTCGCCGCCAAGACCCGGCCCGCCTGGATGAAATTTTGCAAGCCTTTTTGCAAAATCGCTGGGCAGGGTAAAAAGGAACCATGCGAAAACTGGCCCAATCTCTTTTCTCGAACCTCATTACCCTTCTCCTTTCTCTGGCCCTGGCCCTGCTCATCTGGCTGCAAGCCCAACAGACAGAAAACCCCATTCGCAGCCAACTCCTGGAGATTTCCGTCAACTTTGTCGGGCAACCCAGCAATAGCATCCTGGTTAGCCCAGCCATTCGGGAAGATGTCCTGATTTCCTTCAGTGGCCCCACCTCTGTTGTCAGTGAATTAACGGCCGATGATTTTTCTGCCACTGTAGATTTGAGCCAGGTTGGGTTTGGAGCAGAAGCCCCCGCCTCCATTCAAGTCCAGCCCAATAACCCCGACGTAACCATTTTATTCGTCTCCCCCGAACAGCTAACCGTTCATCTAGAACAATCCGTTACCCGCGAAATCCCCGTTGAGTTAGATATTCGTGGTAGTGTGGCACGCGGCCACACCCAGGGGGATGCCTTGATTGAACCCCAGGTGATTACCGTCTCTGGCATCGCTTCCCAGATAGACCAACTCGATGTAGCGCGAGTAACCGTCTTTCTCAATAGCGAACGAGAAACAAAAGTAGATACCTACCAACCCATTTTTTACGACAAACAAGGCCGGGTAGCCAGTGTCAGCAACTTAACCCTCAGCACCGAGGATGTTAAAGTGACCATTCCTGTCAACGAAACGGCCGGTTTTGCCGAAAAACTCATTACCGTCAACTGGGTTGGTGTGCCTGCCCCCGGTTATCGCCTGCTCAACGTCAGCGTCTCCCCCCCCAGCGTCCTGATACAAGGCCGCCCCACCCAGGTCAACCTGCTCACCAGCGTACAAACCGAACCCATAGATGTCACAGGGCTTACCAGTTCTTTCACCCAAAATGCCATCTTACAACTCCCAGAAGGCATTACCCAAAGTGATGTGCAAGAAATTCTTGTCACCATCGAAATCGAACCTATCCTCACCACCAATACCTACAACCCATCTGTACAACTACGCGGTCTGGCAACCGGATTAGAAGCCGTTTTATTCCCTCCAGAGTTGCGGGTCGTGTTATTTGGCCCGTTGCCTGTTCTGGATACTCTGACTCTGGAAGAAATTGAGGTCACGGTAGATTTATTTGGCCTGGATGTGGGCACCTACAACCTTCCGCCCGATGTGGATTTCCCAGATCGAGGTATTGAACTCCGCTCCATTCAGCCCAGTTTAATTACCGTCAGCATCACCCGCACCCTCCCCATCACCTCCACACCCACCTCCCATTTACCATCCCTCCCGGCCGGATCACCCTCTGAAGAACCGATGTTTACCCGTTTATTGCCGGTGGTGCTGCATCTGCCCACAAACAGGTATAATCTCCTGCCTGTCACAAAACAGATATAACCGTTCAAACATGTGGTGGTTTATAACTGCATAAGGTTATAAACTGACCTTATGATGAAGGGGATTCGAGATTGGAGATTGGCAAATCTCTAATTTTCCAATCTCGAATCTCCAATTTTCAAGTTCAGTTTTACTGAACAGTAAACTCAAATTCTTATGAAAGCAAAACCTTTAGTGGCTCTGGTAGGTCGCCCAAACGTGGGCAAATCTACTTTATTTAATCGAATTGTTGGTCGGCGGCTGGCGGTTGTCTCGGAAGTAGCAGGCACCACCCGCGACCGACTCTATACAGATAGTGAATGGAGTGGGGTGGCCTTCACTGTTGTGGATACGGGTGGTATTGAATTAACGCAAGGCTGGCAATCGGAACCTCTTTCGGAGGATTCGGAGCAATTTTTGCCCCTGATCCGCAAACAAGCGGCCGTTGCGATTCAGGATGCAGAGGTGGTGGTGCAGGTTGTGGATGGGCAGGTGGGCATAACGGCCGCCGACCGGGAAGTGGCCGACATTTTGCGCCAAACAAATAAACCGGTCATTGTAGCCGCCAACAAACTGGAGTCCACCAATTTGCAACACGATGCTTATGAGTTTTATGAACTTTCTGTAGGCGAGGTGTTTGCCATTTCCGCCTTGCATGGTTCTGGCACTGGGGATTTGCTGGATGCCATCGTGCTGGCTATTCCCCAGGTGGAAGCAGAGGATGAAGAGGACGAATCCATCAAAATTGCTATCCTGGGACGGCCGAATGTGGGCAAATCCACCTTGTTAAACAAACTGGTGGGTGAGGAGCGAGTGATTGTCAGCCCGATTGCTGGCACCACCCGTGATGCCATAGACAGCAAATTGCTCTGGCATGGGCAAGAATTTACCCTGATTGACACAGCTGGCATTCGGCGGCGCGGCAAAATTGACCCCGGTATCGAGAAGTACAGTGTCTTGCGGGCGATGAAAGCCCTAAAACGGGCAGACGTGGCCCTTTTACTCATTGATGCTTCAATGGGTGTCACCAGCCAGGACACTCATGTAGCAGGTATGTTGGCCGAAGAATCGGCCGGGGTGGTTGTGTTGGTGAACAAATGGGATTTGGTGGTGAAAGATAATTACACCCTGAATCAGTACGAAGCGCAGGTGCGGGAGGCTTTGAACTTTCTGCCGTTTGCGCCAATTTTGTTCATTTCGGCCGAAACAGGGCAACGGATTCATAAAATTTTGCCAACCGTGTTGGAGGTGAACGAAGCCAGGTATTTGCGCCTGTCTACAGCCCAGGTGAATAACTTTTTGCGGGAGGCGTTGGAAACAAACCCACCCCCCCATCACGGCATCAAACAGGTACGGTTTTTTTATGCCACTCAGGTCAGTGTTACACCACCGACGTTTGTCTTTTTTGTGAACAACAAAGAGTACATTCATTTTAGTTATGAACGGTATCTGGAGAATCGTTTGCGTAAAGCGTTTCCTTTTCCCGGAACGCCTGTTCGGTTGGTTTTCCGGTCGCGCGGGGATGAGAAGGGGAAATAGTGGCTTTACAATCACGATACTTACAGAGGGCATAAACTGACAGTTTTATTGAGATTGGAGATTAGGGATTAGAGATTGGTCAATCTCTAATCCCTAATCTCTAATCCTCTTCAGTAGAATATCAATTGATGATCTTATGCAGTATAAGGGAGAAACATGTCCCATAAAGTTCGTTGTTATGCCCAGACAATGCCAGGGGTGGATGAGATAACCTGGTTGGAAATTCGCTCCCGTTTTCCGGCGGATCGGTTGGTGGAGAATTTGTTTGCCAAAGATGAAAATGGGATTGCGGTGTTTGACCATGAGGGGGAGTTGCAGCCGTTGTTGACGCTGCGAACGGCCGATGCTGTGTTTGTTCAGGCGTTACATGTCCCTAAGTTGTCGCGGGGGTATCGGGATTTGGCCCAAATTAAGGAGATGGTGGGGCGCGGCGAGTTGTTTGGGCAGGCAGCCAACCATTTTTTGCGTTACCGCAAGTTTAGCCACTACCCCAGTTACCAGGTGGTGAGCCGGGTGGTGGGCAAACATGAGTATAAACGGAAGGATTTTGAAACGGCCGTTCTCAAAGGTATGGCGGCTCGTTACCCCAAATGGACTCCAGTAGCGCAAGGGGGAGAGGTGGAACTGTTTGCCAACTTGCTGGGGTCACAGCTGCTGCTGGGGTTTCGCCTTTCCGACCACACCCAACGTGAACGTTACCCCAAAACAGCGGGAAGTGGCATTTTACGGCCGTCGCTGGCAGGGGCTACCGTTTTTCTCACTCACCCACAAACCGAAGACCGGTTTCTGGATCCGTTTTGTGGCAGCGGTCATTTGTTGTTAGAGCGACAAGCCGCCAGCCGTGTGGCTACCTTGCTGGGAAGTGACACCTCCCCTCAGCAGGTGGACAAAGCATGGCGATCCCTCATCCCTTATCGCCGCAAAACCTTACCCCGCCACATCACCATCGGTCAGTGGGATGCTCGTTATTTGCCGTTGGCGGCTGCTTCAATAGACAAAATTGCCACTTGTCTGCCAAATAGCCAGCAGTTGGGGTCAACGGCCAAAGCCGGGCGATTATTCCCGGCCGTTTTTCGAGAGTGGGAGCGGGTATTGAGGCCAAAGGGAACGGCCGTTTTTTTCACCACCGAATATGACTTAGTCAAAGAAATTTTGCGCCGTTTTGAAGACATCCAACTGATGACCGGTTACTCCGTTGCTAACGGCAAAACCTGGGGGCGGTTATACATATTAGAACGTCTATCCGCCTGAAACTTTTGACCTATCTCTCCCGCTCGTGATAAAATGCACAAATTAAACCTGACAGACGATACACTTCGCTGTTGGACAAAAGCAGACAGGTACGATATTATTTGCCCGTTACCCGGAAAGTATGTGGAAAATTTTGCTTGCTTGACGATAACATACCTGAATGCCCCCGTTCCTGGGAAGACGGGACGTTAGGAACCCCCATTAACAAACAAAAGCCATCAGTAGTCAGTACCTATAAAATTTTTCTGGCTGCTAGATGATTACCTAAATCACAGGAGGTTGGCGAATGGCAGCCCTTGCCCCAGATTTTAAAAATATAACTGATGTTCTCCTTAAACAAATTGCTGACTTTGATTACAAAGTAGATGCCCGCAGTGTTGGTACCGTTAGCTCCGTCGGTGACGGAGTGGCCCAGGTCAGCGGGTTGGCTGGTGTAAGAGCGGGTGAGTTGGTGGAATTTAGCAACGGTGTCGCCGGTCTGGCCCTGGACTTACAACCCAATGCAGTGGGTATTGTGGTTATGGGTGATTACTCCGGTATTGAAGCGGGCATGGAAGTTCGTGCCACCGCCCGCATTGCTTCGATTCCAGTCGGTGATGCTCTCATCGGCCGGGTGGTAGACCCACTAGGCAATCCGCTAGATGGCAAAGGCCCCGTCAACGCCATCGGCACCCGCCCCATCATTCGCACCGCCCCTGGGGTTATTGATCGCAAAGGGGTGGATACGCCAGTACAAACCGGTATCATGTCCGTAGATGCCATGTTCGCCATTGGGCGCGGCCAACGCGAACTGATTATTGGCGACCGCCAGACCGGTAAAACAGCTATTTGCCTGGACACAATTATTAACCAGAAAGGTGGCAATCTGCTGTGCATTTATGTGGCAATTGGGCAGCGCGTGGGCCAGGTGGCCCAGGTGGTAGATACCCTCACCCGGTACGGGGCCATGGAATACACCACTATCGTCGTTGCAGGATCGGCCGATCCCGCTCCCCTGCAATACTTTGCCCCCTACGCGGGTTGCACCATCGGCGAAGAGTTTATGGAGCAAGGCAAAGACGCATTGGTTATTTATGACGACCTCTCCAAACACGCCTGGGCGTATCGGCAAATGTCCTTGATTTTACGCCGTCCTCCCGGCCGTGAAGCTTACCCTGGTGATATTTTCTCCCTGCACAGCACCTTATTGGAACGGGCGGTGCGCCTGCGCGATGAATTTGTTATTGTCCGCAAAGGCAGCGAAGTAACCCGGGGCGATGTAGGGGTAGATGGCAAGGTGTATTTTGGCAACCTGGCACACGAAAACCTGGAACATGCCATGAAAGAGTTATCGAACCCCGACGACTATGAAGTGAAAAAAGTGCCAGGCACGGGTGGTTCGTTAACCGCTTTGCCCATTATCGAAACCTTATTAGGCGACGTGTCTGCCTATATCCCCACCAATGTTATTTCTATTACCGACGGGCAAATTTTTCTGGAAACCGACCTGTTTAACGCTGGTCAACGCCCGGCCATCAACACCGGTATCTCTGTTTCCCGTGTGGGAAGTGCGGCACAAAAACGCGCCATGAGTAAGGTGGCGGGTGGTTTGAAAGCTGACCTGTCCCAGTACCGTGAATTGGCGGCTTTTGCCCAGTTTGGTTCCGACCTCGACCCGGCCACCCAGCGTCAACTGGCGCGTGGGGAACGGCTGATGGAAATGCTCAAACAACCCCAATACAACCCCTGGTCGTTGCATCATCAGGTGATGTTGATTTATGCCGGTTCGCGCGGGTATTTGGATAAGGTGGAAACCAAAAATGTGAATCGCTGGGCGCGTGAGTTTGTGCGTTACATGGATACGGCACAACCGCAGGTGGGTGAACCACTGAAATCTGGTAAGTGGGACGACAAGATTGAAACGGCGTTAAAACAAGCCATTAGTGACTTTAATGCTGCCTGGTCGAACTAACTATTACAGTTCTCAGTACTCAGTGGCCAGTCATCAGCTTGGTACTGAGTATTGGTAAAGAAGGAGTTTCCGTTGGCTACTGAACGCGAACTCAATAAACGAATTAAAAGTATTAAAAATATCTCCCAGGTGACCAATGCGTTAGCGGCCGTTTCTGCCTCCAAGGCTAGTAAAGCCCAACGACAGGTAGAAGCCACCCGCGCATACGCCCGCAAAGCGTTTGAAATCCTGAATAATCTGGCTTCCCAACCAGGTGTTGGCTCAACAGGACATCCCCTGCTCACAGTACGGCCGGAAATCAAAAAAACCGCCCTCATCCTGATAACGGGTGATCGGGGGCTGTGTGGGGCCTACAACGCCAACATTGTGGTGCGAGCCGAAAAGTTTGTTCATGCCCTCACCACCCCTTGTCAGGTGGTGACGGTGGGGCGAAAAGGGCGCGATTTGATGATCCGTCGCGGTTACAACGTCATGGCAACCTTTGACGGCATGAAAGACTCCCCTTCGATTTTGGATGTTTTGCCCATTGCCAAAATTGTTACCGAAGATTATCTGGCGGGCAAAGTAGACCAGGTTTTTATTGCCTACACAGACTTTGTGAACCTGGTCACTCGTATTCCCACTGTCAAACAGTTGCTGCCTTTGAAACCGTTGGATTTTGAAGGAATGGCCATGGCAGAGTATGTTAAATCGGTGGATTTAAGCGGGGTTTCAGAGCGTGTTTACAGCTATGAACCAGACCCGGCTTCGCTGTTGGATGTGGTGGTGCCGCGTTTTACCCAATTACAGATTTATCAATCCGTTTTGGAGGCGTTAGCCAGTGAACACAGTGCCCGTATGGTGGCGATGAATAATGCCACTGAAAATGCGGCTGAATTGATTGATATTTACACGCTGGAACGAAATAAAGCCCGTCAGGCGAGTATTACCGGTGAGATTTTGGACATCGTGGGTGGAGCGGTGGCATTAACAGGATAAATTTGGAGGAATCATGACAACAGGCAAAATTTCCGCTATTCGCGGTGTGGTGATTGACGTAGAGTTTCCCGCAGGCCAGCTACCAGAAATTTATGAGGCGTTGGAAGTAGATCGCCCAGATGGTGGGCGGTTGATTTTGGAAGTGCAACAACATCTGGGGGGCGGGATGGTCAAAACGGTGGCCATGGGTTCGACCGATGGTTTGCCGCGCGGTTTGGATGTGAAGGCGACGGGCGGCCCCATTAAGGTGCCGGTGGGCAAAGTGACATTAGGGCGCATTTTTGATGTGGTGGGGCAGGCTATTGACGGCCGTCCTACACCTAAAGCTGACACCTATTACCCGATTCACCGGGATGCCCCTGGGTTTCAAGACCAAAACACCAAAGTGGAAACATTTGAAACCGGCATCAAGGTCATTGACCTTATCTCCCCCTTTATCAAGGGTGGGAAAACGGGTATTTATGGGGGGGCCGGGGTTGGCAAAACAGTGACCATTGCGGAGTTAATCCGTTCGGTAGCCCAGGAACATTCTGGGGTATCTGTGTTTGCGGGTGTGGGCGAGCGCACCCGCGAAGGCACTGACCTGTATTATGAAATGCAGGAGTACGGGGTGCAGGATTCAGTGGCGATGGTGTTTGGGCAGATGAATGAAACACCTGGGGTGCGTTTGCGGGTGGCGTTGACTGGTCTGGCGATGGCGGAGTATTTCCGCGATGAAGGGCGTGATGTGTTGCTCTTTATTGATAATATCTTCCGCTATGTGTTGGCTGGTTCGGAAATGTCTGCGTTGCTCGGCCGTATGCCTAGCGCGGTGGGGTATCAGCCCACCCTGGCGGCGGAAATGGGGGCGTTGCAAGAGCGCATCACCTCCACTAAAAAAGGTTCTATCACCTCCATGCAAGCCATTTATGTGCCTGCGGACGACTATTCTGACCCGGCACCGGTGGCGACGTTTGCCCATCTGGATGCGGTGTTGACGTTGGAGCGTAGTGTGTTTGCGAAGGGGATTTTCCCGGCCGTAGACCCGTTAAGCTCTTCTAGTCGTGCGTTGCAGCTTGATGTGGTGGGTGAGGAGCATTACCGTACTGCCCGCGAGGTGAAACAGGTGTTGCAGACCTACAAAGATTTGCAAGATATTATCGCTATTTTGGGGATTGATGAGTTGAGCGAAGATCAGAAGTTGTTGGTGGCACGGGCGCGTAAGATTGAACGGTTCCTGGGCCAACCGATGTTTGTGGCGGAGAAGTTCCACGGCTTGAAAGGGCAATATGTTTCTACCAAGGAGACGGTGCGCGGGTTCCGCGAGATTTTGGATGGGAAACATGATGATTTGCCGGAACAGGCTTTTTACATGGTGGGCACGATTGACCATGCGGTGGAAAAAGCGGAACGGCTGCGAGCTGATGCGTAATTGGGTTGTGGGGTGTGGTGGGTTTCGGCCGTTTTTCGGCACCGCGCTCACCTTACCCGTTGGATAAAACTATGCCATTCCATTGTGATATTGTGACACAAGAACGTTCGGTCTTTTCTGGCGAGGCAGATTACATCAGTTTGCCAGGGTCGGAAGGGCGAATGGGAATTTTGCCACACCACTCCCCATTGTTGACAACATTAGGGTTTGGTGAAGTGATCGTGCGTGTTCACGGGAAAGACGAGTATTATGCGGTTGGTGGTGGTTTTGCCGAGGTACAACCAGACAAGGTGATTGTATTGGCTGACTCGGCGGAGCGGGCCGAAGAAATTGACATTGAGCGGGCAGAACGGGCGCGGCAACAGGCAGAAACGATGATGAAGGAGGGTGTACCGGAAGACCCGGAGAAATATGCCCAAATTCGGGCTTCGCTGCTGCGGGCGCAAATCCGCATGGATGTGGGTCGTCGCCACCGCAAAACGGTTATTCCGCAGTTTGGTGAACGGTCTATTGAAGGGAATTAGAGATTGGAGATTGGAGATTGGTTCAATCTCCAATCTCAATACTGTAATCAGTAATCAGTGAACAGTAATCAGTGGTCTACGCTGTTTGCTATTCACTGATTACTGTTTTTAGAGAAACGTGTCTATTTTTACTCCTTACATTGCAATTGACCTGGGAACGGTTAATGTTCTGGTTCACGACCAGGGGCGTGGTGTGGTGTTGCAGGAACCTTCTGTGGTGGCGATTCGGGAGGACAGCAACAAAACCACGATTGTGGAGGTGGGACGGGCGGCCAAGGAGATGTACGGCCGAACGCCGGAAGAGATTGAGGTGATGCGGCCGTTGCGGGACGGGGTGATCGCAGATTATTTTGTGACGCAAGGGATGTTGGAATACTTTATTGGCAAGGTGGCGGGGCGGTTTTTCTTTAGACGGCCGTTATTGATGGTCACAGTGCCGTATGGTGTTACCAGTGTGGAACGGCGGGCTGTGCGCGAAGCGGCTCTGGCGGCCGGGGCGCGAGATGTGAAGCTGATTCCTGAGCCGTTGGCCGCTGCGATTGGGGCCGGGTTGCCGGTTGGCACCCCCACCGGCAATATGGTGGTAGATATGGGGGGTGGTTCCACAGAAGCGGCCGTTATTGCCATGAATGGAATTGTTTGTGCTGAGTCGGTACGGGTGGGCGGGGTTCACCTGGATGAAGCCATTGTGGCCTATGTGCGGCGCAAATATAACCTGGCAATTGGGGAACCCACTGCTGAGGCGATCAAAATCAAAATTGGTTCAGCTATTTCTTTGGATGAAAACCTGGATATGCAAGTTCAAGGGCGGGATCAGGTGGCCGGGTTGCCACGCACCATCACCATTACTTCTCAGGAGGTAGCGGAGGCGTTGACCGAGCCGTTGGCAGCTATTGTGAATGTGGTGCGGGCGGTGCTGGCAAAAACCCCACCAGAACTTTCGTCGGACATCATAGACCGGGGGATGGCGTTGACGGGTGGGGGGGCACTGTTGCGGGAAATTGATACCTTGTTGACCAGAGAAACCGGGGTTCCGGCGTATATTGCGGATAATCCGATTGCTTGCACGGTGTTGGGGGCGGGAAAGGCTTTGGCGGAGTTGCCTATTTTGCAGCGCAGTATGCCGGATTGGTAATAGAACGCGAATGATGGGGTATGACC
>CAZPEJ010000020.1:14511-21182 GCA_964585465.1 uncultured Ardenticatenaceae bacterium | reverse complement strand
TTACGATCAAAGTTGATAATCCCGCGCCGAATCAGCCCTTTCTCAATCTCAATTGCCACAAAAACCAGCAAACTTACCAACACACAGGTGAACAATTGTGTCAATGTCAAAGGTTTTGTATGGAAAAACGTTCCCAAAAAGGGCACATAAATGAGTAATAGTTGTAAACCAAATGTCACCAACACCGAGACGATCATTAAACGATTGGTCAACATTCCAATCGTGAACAAAGAATCCCGATTCGAGCGCACCGCCAGGGCGTTGCCTAACTGGGCAAAGGTTAAAGTGGTGAAAATGGTGGTTTGCCAGGGGCCGTTGGGGTCTTGTGTCCAGTAATAATACCCAATACCCAACGATACCAAACCCACCAGGGTGCCAATCCACAAAATTCTGATGCCTAATCCCCGGCTAAAAATGCTCTCTTTGGGGTGAAATGGCCCACGTTTCATGATACCCCGTTCCGCCTGTTCCACCGCCAGGGCCAGCCCTGGCAGGCCGTCTGTCACCAGGTTGACCCACAAAATTTGTAATGGCAGCAGAGCCAGAGGCATCCCCAAGAAGGGAGAGATAAACATCACAAATAACTCGCCGGTGTTACTGGACAGGATGTATTGAATAAATTTGCGAATGTTGTCGAAGATGATACGCCCTTCTTCGATGGCAGCTACGATGGTGGCAAAGTTGTCGTCTAAAAGCACCATATCGGCCGCTTCTTTGGAAACATCGGTGCCGGTAATGCCCATCGCTACCCCAATATCGGCTCGTTTCAAGGCGGGGGCATCATTCACTCCGTCACCAGTCATGGCAACGATGTGTCCCCTGGCTTGTAAGGCCTGGACAATGTTTAATTTGTGTTCGGGGGAAACACGGGCATACACAGGTACTTCTTCTACTACCTTTTCTAGCTCTTGGGGGGAGAGTTTGGTCAGGTCTTGGCCGGTCAGGTTTCGGCCGTTTTGGGCAATCCCCAAATCTTTGGCAATGTGTTGGGCGGTCAACTGATGATCGCCGGTAATCATGATGGGGGTAATGCCTGCGGAGCGGGCGGTGCTGACAGCTACTTTCACTTCGGGTCGGGGCGGGTCAATCATGCCTATCAAACCGATGAAGATCATCTCGCGCTCAACGGCCGTTTCATTATCCATGTCCTCCACCTTATCTAACGGCCGATACGTCACCCCCAACACCCGTTGCCCCTGTTGCGCCAGATTTTCATTCCCTGCGGTGATACGATCCCGCATTCCCCTATCCATTGGCACCAGTTTTTCCCCATCCCATACCTGGGTAGCAATCTCCAACAACCCATCTACTGCCCCCTTGCAAAAAGCCACATAGGGCGCATCCCGCCAGGGGGAGTCAGATTGAGCCGGTTGAATATGGGATTGGTGAATCGTGGTCATACGTTTCCGTTCGGAAGTAAACGGCACTTCCGCCACGCGCGGCCATCGCTGCTCCAGTTGGCCCTTCGGGAAACCCATTTTGGCCGCCACCACCACCAACGCCCCTTCGGTTGGGTCGCCAATGGCCCGTTCCACCCCTTCCACATCTTGCAACACAGCATCATTACACAAGGCCGAGGCTTTTGCCAACAAGACCAGATTACGCTCTTGGGGTGACAAAGCCGGGTCTAACTCGGCATCAAAAACGGCCCCGTCCCGGTTGATCAGGGTTTCCACCCCTTTGGTGTGACCAACCACATCCAACACCGTCACAGTCATCCGGTTTTCGGTCAGGGTGCCGGTTTTGTCGGAGCAAATCACGGTTACAGACCCCAATGTTTCGACAGCGGGCAACTTCCGAATGAGGGCGTGTCGTTTGAGCATTCGCTGGGAGCCAAGAGCCAGGGTAATGGCGACAACGGCGGGTAATCCTTCGGGAACGGCCGCTACTGCCAAGCTGATGCCTGTGGTAAACAAAAGGGTGACATCTTCAAAGTTAATGCTACCTTTGGCTGAATAGGCAGTAAAAAATCCCTGAGCCATGACGATGGCAATGATGACCAGGGCGATTTTTGCCAGGGTTTTGCCCAGCTGATCCAGGCGGCGTTGCAAGGGGGTTTCATCTTCTTCGACGGTTTGCAACAGGTCGGCAATACGGCCGAGTTGGGTTTTCATGCCTGTTTCGCTGATAACGGCCGTTCCTCGCCCATAGGTGACAACTGTGCCCATAAATACCATATTTTGCTGGTCGCCCAGGGCCAGGTCTTCTCCTTTGAGTGTGTTGATGGATTTTTCCACTGCTTCAGATTCCCCTGTGAGGGCAGCTTCCTCCACCCGCAAGTTAGCACATTCCACTAAACGGCCGTCGGCTGGCACAAAGTTTCCCGCCTCCAACAACACCACATCCCCCGGCACCAACTCGCGGGCAGAAATCTCCTCAATACGGCCGTTTCGCCGCACCTTCACCGTAGGCACTGCCAGCTTCTTTAACGCCGCAATCGCCTGTTCCGCCCGATACTCCTGTGTTAATCCCAACAACGCATTCAAAATCACAATCGCGATAATAACAATAGCTTCATTGAGTTCACCCAAAAAGGCAGACACAACGGCCGAAATAATCAGCAACACCACCATCACCTCGCTCACCTGATCCCACAAAATCGCCCAGATGCTTTTAGTTCCCTTCTCCACCAGCTCGTTCGGGCCAATCTGCTGCAACCGTTTTCCCGCCTCAGCATCATCCAACCCATCTTGGGCATGAGTCGTCAACTTCTCTAGAACTGTCTCCACACTCAATTTGTACCACTCGCTCATCCGTCTACTCCTCCTGAAATCAAGGGGTGTTGTTTATGATTCATCGCCAAAACAAAGAGAGTGGCAAAACCACTCTCTTTGGATATTTGTTTCTTTACAGCAATGTCTCTTGCGGGCTACGGATCAAGGAAGCCACCACACCTATCGTTAAGGTAATCAACACAAAAACTAAAGTAATTCCTGCCAACTGCCCCTTTTCCAAATGAAACGTCCGATGTAACAACCACTCCTCTGTCACCATCTTGATCCCCACAAACGACAGAATAACCGCCAGCGAATACTTCAAATAATAAAACTTATCCAACACACTCGCCAGCAAAAAGTACAATGCCCGCAACCCCAAAATCGCCATGATATTCGAGGTAAATACAATAAATGAATCTTGGGTAATGCCTATGATAGCGGGAATAGAATCTACTGCAAAAATCAAATCGGTCGTTTCAATCACCAACAACACCAAAATCATGGGCGTAAAAAAACCGACACCATTCTGTATCACATAAAACTTTTCTCCATGATACTGATCGGTTAACGGCAAATACCGTTTAGCCGTTCTTACCACGATGTTATCTTCTATTTTGGGGTCGTCTGTTTCGCTTTCAAAGGCCAGTTTATACCCCGTGTAAACCAGAAACAGACCAAATAACAACAAAATGGGGTTAATTTCCACCCCGCCAATTTGCACATGGGTGAGAGTCACCAGCCCGGTGCCTAAAACGATAAAAACAGCCCGCATGACCAACGCCCCCAAGATACCCCAAATTAACACCCGGCGTTGATACTGTGGTTCCACCTTAAAATAGGCAAAAATGACCACAAAAACAAACAGGTTGTCTACACTGAGGGATTTTTCCAACAACCAACCCGTAAAAAACTCAATTGCCGGGGTTGCGCCCAACCACAAATAGATAAACCCATTAAATAACAGAGCCACTCCAATCCACAGGGCACTCATAACGGCCGCTTCTTTCACCGTAATAACATGGCTCTTATTAGAAAACAGCCCCAAATCAATCAAAATTAAAACCAGGACAAAAATGAGGAATCCTGCCCAGGCAAAAACAGATTCATTGCCAAACATGGTGTGTTGTTACTCCTCTTATTAAAATCAGGTGTTTTTTTGGAACTCCGGGGGTTGACAACCCATGAACCGTGAAGCGTAAAACGTGACCAGAGAAATTTCACGCTTCACGGTTTACGTTTCACGACAAACCCCAAAAAATCCGAAAGACCCAAATCAGGTGTCATTGTGTCTATCCGAACAGTCGCCATCAAACCTAGTTTAACGATACAGAATGACAAATGCAAAGCAGGTATCGTTTGGAGAGTTTGTTATAATGGATGGTCACGATACAAATGGTAAACGGAGGTGTTATGAGCAACAGTTATATCCCGGAAAGAGCCATGTTTATTTATGCTCACCCGGATGACATCGAATTTGGGGTGGCGGGAACGGCCGCTTTGTGGGCCAGGCATGGGTGTCAAGTGACCTATGTCGTCATCACCGATGGCAATGTCGGCAGCCACGAAGAAGATATGTCGGCCGAACGTCTGGCAGAAATCCGCCGCGCCGAACAAACGGCCGCCGGAAACGTCGTCGGAGCTAGTTGTGTCTTCCTGGGTTATCACGATGGCCTGTTACAACCAACCCTGGAACTTCGCAAAGAGTTAGTGCGCCAAATTCGTAAATATAAACCCAATATCGTGGTGTGCGGTGATCCCTACTTTTACTACAGCGACACCTACATCAACCACCCCGACCACCGGGCAGCGGCCGTTGCTGCCCTGGAAGCTGTCTTCCCGGCCGCCGAGATGCGTCTATTGTTCCGCGAGTTGGAAGAAGAAGGGCTAACCCCTCACAAAGTCAACTACGTTTACGTCTCTGGCTGGCGCGATCCCAACTTCTACATAGACATCAGCGACACCGTCGAGCTAAAAATAGCCGCCTTGCGTGAGCATGTGAGCCAGCTAGGGGATTGGGACCCCACTGAGCGAGTTCGCAACTGGAGCGGCGAAATGGGCAAAAAAGTTGGCTTCAAACACGCCGAGGCTTTTCACAAAATTGTTTTGAAGGAAGTGGAGGAGAAGAAGGAGTAAAAATAGATGGGGTATGGCGTAAAACGGCCGTTTTACGCCATACCCATTATCCTAAAAAGTTCCGGTTCAAGCCGCTTCCTGACCCCGCAGAAAACGTTTACGTAACTTGCCAGTTGGTTTTTCTTCTTTGTTGCCCTTATCTTCATCATCCGTGTAATACGGGTCACGGTAATAGTAGTAGAGGCCATAACCATCGCTGCGAGGCGAAAGCGCGTTGAGGACACACCCAATCATGCGGGCATTCACTTCGCGCAGCCGTTCCACCGCCTGTTTCACCGGGCCGCGACGGCTTTTGTTTGCCCTAACCACAAATAAGGTGGCATCAGCCTGGGTACTGAGAACGGCCGCGTCTGTGACCGACAACACAGGCGGGCTATCCAAAATGACAAAGTCGTAACGAGCCGCCAGCTTCACCAGCAACTCTTTCATCTTCACAGACCCCAACAACTCAGAAGGGTTGGGAGGAATGGTGCCAGAAGCCACAATTTGCAACCCCTCCACCCGCGTCGTTTGGGAAGTATCTTCAATCAAATGCCCCAACTCTTCATCCGTAGCCGCAGGGTTAAACTCTAACAGCAAGTTGGTCAAACCCCGTTTATTGGACAAACCAAAAATCTGGTGTTGTGAAGGTCGGCGTAAGTCACCATCAATTAACAACACCCGATGCCCAGCCTGAGCCACAATCACCGACAGGTTGGCAGCGGTGGTGCTTTTTCCTTCTTGCGGCAGAGAGCTGGTGACTAACAAGATGTGATTGGGTTTATCAACGGCCGTATATTGAATCGCTGTGCGTAAAACCCGAAAAGCCTCCGAAGTTGGAGAACGGGGTTTAGACACAGTAATCAATTTGTTAGTTTCTCCGCGAATCTCTGCAATACCCGCTAACGTGGGCAGCTTCGTTAAACGGATAATCTGCTCCTCCGTCTTCACCGTATCATCCAAATACTCCAGGATATACGCCGCCGAAGCTGACAAAACCAGACCAATTCCGGCCGCCGTGATGATAGTGATCACATTATTAGCCGCCACAGGAGAATTTGGCACCAGCGCAGGCTCAATCACCGCCACCGTATTGGTAGCTCCTTGATTGGTAGTATTCAACAGGCTGGTGTAGCTGGAGTTCAAATCTTGCAAATTTGCTTTGGCGTTTTGAATTTCCGTCTGCACCTCGGCAATTTCGCGGGCACTCTTTAACGACCCCAACAAAGCCTCTTTGATAGCAATATCATCCCGCAACTCGGTAATTGCCGATTCATAATAAGCCAGTTGCGCTTTGACAAACTCTTCCTGGTCATTTTCCTGCCCGGCCGGTGTACGCAAAATGGTTTGTCGGGCTAACTCATCAGCCACCGCTTTGGTCACTTCCGGGTTGGTGGCCGTCACGGTGATCTCCAAGATGTTCGTGTCGTTCAGTTGACGCACAACAATTTCAGGCAGCTGTGTCAACCCCAATGCCTCCATGGTCGCCTGTTTAACAAGCTGACCGCCTGCAATGTCTACATAGGTGGTGGCTAACTGGCGAGCAATGGAAAAATCGGTGTTGGAGGGGTTTGTTTCTTCGATGATGTTCCCAATCATTAACTTAGTGGTGGCGCGGTATACGGGGGTTTGTTGGCGGGTTGCCAAAAAGCTGGAAACGGCCGCTATCATGGTTGTGACAACAATCAACCACCACCATTTAAATAAAGGTCGGATATACTCTCGAATATCTATTTCCATTCCATGAATCCTATAAACCTAAAAAATAATTAACACGCTGCATTATACACCATCGCTCGTTATTCTGTCTTGCAGTTGTGTTTTTTCGGCCGTTTAGTAAAC
>CAZPEJ010000020.1:0-14411 GCA_964585465.1 uncultured Ardenticatenaceae bacterium | reverse complement strand
AGTAAACGTGGGCAAACAGGCAACGATGAAATTCAAAAACTTTCCCACTTTTACATTACATCACCCGGCTCTTCAAAGCCTTTGTAATCAAATGGCTCACCATCAGGTGAGCATCTTCTACCTGCTCAATGTTGTGACTGGGCACATGAATGTGAATATCCGCCATTGGGCCTAGTTGTCCACCTGTGAACCCCGTAAGGCCAACGGTTGTGGCCTGAGCCGCTTTTGCCACTTCAATCGCTCGTAAAACATTGGGAGACTTGCCACTAGCAGAAATACCAATGACCACATCCCCAGGTTGAACAAAATTAGCCAGTTGTTGTGCAAATACATTTTCATATCCTTCATCATTGGCATAAGCCGCCACAATTGCCATATTGTCGGCCAGGCCAATAATCTTGATGGGCGGCCAGCCCGTTTTGCGGGTATTTTTTGCCAGATCACACACCATATGCGAAGCCGTAGACGCGCTGCCTCCGTTTCCCATGACAAAAATCTGTTTTTGTTGCAAACGTGCTTCATGCAGCAGGTGAATGGCCGCTTCAATCGGCCCGGCTTCAATCTGGTCAATTGTCTCTTTTAGTTCGCTAAAATAGGCTTGTACTTCGTTCATTGTCGTTGTTTCCTTGATCCAGTAGTCATTAAGGGGATGAAAGATTGGTTTAATCTTTCATCTCTTACTCTCTGAAGTAATTTCTGGACGCTCACTTAACGCTGATAATCAAAAATAACCTTGCTGCCATCTTGCCCCAGACGGAAAGGCAACTCCTGTAAATGCCCTACCGCGTCGCGCACAATTTCATGTTTTTCTTTGGGGCAGTAAAGCAGCAGAAAACCACCCCCACCCGCACCAGCAATTTTGCCACCAATGGCTCCGGCTTTGATGGCGGTTTCATACATATTGTCCAAAAAACTGTTGCTAATCTGGCTGGCCAGCCGCTTTTTTAACAGCCAGCTTTTATGGAGCAGATGCCCAATCTCGTCTACGTTCCCTCTTTGCAGTTCATCACACGCCTGATGAGCAATCGCTTTCATTTCGCCCAAAACGGCCGTTTTCTCATTGATATTCGCTTTTTGTTCCGACAAAATCCCATCCGCCTTGCGCGTCATGCCGGTAAAAAAGAGTAACAAATTTTCATTCAAAAACCGTAACGTCCGGTCATCTAGCTGAATGCGGTGGGAAACAACCGAACCATCCTTCTTAAACTCCATAAACCGCAACCCACCATAAGCAGCAATATATTGGTCTTGAATGCCAATCGGGTTCCCTAAGGTGTCAATTTCAATCTCACACGCCTCACGCGCTAACCTTTCGGCCAAAACCAATTCACGGTTAAACGTATACATGGCGTGTAAAGCCCCTACTGTTACCGTACTAGACGACCCCAGCCCAGTACCTTCGGCGGGAATATCCCCCATAGTGGTGATTTCCACTCCCTCAGTAATACCCGTTTTCCGCAGAGATTCGCGGATTAACTCATGTTTAATCTCCCCCACCCCATCTACCATTTCTGTGTGGGTATAACCAATACGAAGTTTTTTATCGAACCTTTTTTTGATTGTCACAAAAATGTATTTGTCTATGGCTGAAGATAAAACACACCCTCCATGCTGTAAATAGTAGGAGGGGAAATCGGTACCGCCACCAAATAAACTTACACGCAAAGGGGTTTGAACAATGATCATACAACGCTCTCTTTACTAATAGCTTGACGATAAATCTCTTCCAGATGACCAGCGATATTGCCCCAATGGTGATGACGCTCAACATAGGCCCGCCCGGCCGCACCTAGCTGGTGTTGCCTGGCAGGATCATCCAGAAGTTGCACGATGGTTTGGGCAAAGAGGGATGGGGTTTCAGCAACCAATACATCTTGACCCGGTAAGGCTTGTAAGGCAGAAATGGTTTGTGGGGTGGTAATGACCGGGGTGGCACAGGCCATTGCCTCCAACACTTTGTTTTGGATGCCTGCGCCGTAGGTGACGGGGGTAACAGCGGCGGTGGCCCGACGCAGGTAAGGCCGCATATCTTCCACAGTGCCAGTTACCGTAACGGCCGAATGTTGCTCCAACGCCCGAATCTCTGGGCTGGGGTCTTTACCCACCACCCACAGCTTCACATCCGGCCGTTTTTCCCACACCAACGGCATAATGTGGTGTGCCAGGTGTAGGGTCATCGAGATATTGGCGTGGTAACTCATTTTGCCGCTAATTACCAGCGTTGCCGGTTCGCGGAGGGTGGCCGGGTCGGGAGTGAAATAGTCTACATCGGCCCCATGCCCAATGACGGTGATGGGGGCAGCAGTGGCCGGGTCGGGGCTGAGGGAAGCCAGGGCTTGTTTGTCCACCGGCGAGGTAATCACCACCTGATCGAACTGATGCAATAACCATCCTTCGTACTGCTCCGTTCGTTTCAGGTCGAGGGCACTGCGAAAACGGCCGATAACACTCTTGCTGCCCGTCGCCGCCTGGCGAAACAGGTGAGTAATACAATCCACACTATCCCACACCACCGGCAGCTTCTTCTGCTGTTTCAAGTACAACCCATACCGCGAACCCCGCAAATGCTCCACATGAACCACATCATAAGGTTGCCGCCCGTTTAGCTGTTTCACCAGTGGCGGCCGCCAGGAAAAAACGGCTTGTAGCGGGGTACGGCTGGGTAATGCTATGGTGCAATTAAGCAGCGACCGCCAGACGGGCATATTCAGGGCTTGCACATCAAACCCTTGCCGTTGCAAAACTTTTACCTCTTCATACTCTTGTTCGTTTGTCCACAGGGTCAAAACCGTCACCTGGTTGCCGCGTTCAACCAACGCTCGAATGATATTGTAGGAGCGAGAGCGCACCAGACTAGGTACATATGGGACGATAAAGAGGATTTTCATAACATCTAAAATAGGGTTATCAGGGTTGCACGGAGGTTGGTCGTATGCCGTATTGCGTACAACAAATCACGTTTTGTGTACTCTTACGCATACACAAAACGTAAAACATATTCAGTTGATGATGAAAAAATCATAAGGGGAAAAACTTACCAAACTACTAACGGTAAACGGCCGTTCCAGGCCACCACCGCTTTGTCACCCGTGCTGCCAGTTCCACCACCGCCCAACCCGCAAACAAAATTAACACCGCGTCAATGGGCAACCGGTAACGAATCAACGTCCAACTCAACACATGAATGCCTGTATACACCAGAACGAACAAATACAGCAAGGTAAACGGCGAAGCGAACCACAGCTTCCAGGAGGAAAACCGGGTTCGTAAAGCCAGATAGAGGCCATAGAGCATAAACGGTAAAAAGAGGCCAAAACTAGCCACACGGGAAATGTTGCTAATTAGTTCCGATTCAGAAGAAGGCCAAAAGACAAAGTATGTCGGAATACGGCTGAGAGAGAGCAAAATATACCGTTTGGGGTCTTCGGTAATAAACCCAATTGCCCGTTTGAGCAGGGCTGTGTCCAGAGCAGCTTCGCTGAGGTGTTGGTCTAACAACTCCTGGGGAATGAGTTTGGGATAGGTGCCAGAGGGCAAGATAGGGATAAATTGGGTGCCGTAAATGGGATGGTTGCCCCAAAAAAAGGCGTATCCAGCGTTGGTATTGAGTAAAACAAACTGGTTAAAGGCGTAATAGTTGCGAATAGTCCAGGGCAAAATTATCAACACCAACAACACAACAGGCCATACAAAGTAGGTGAGTTTGGGGCGGCCTGCCCACCACATCCACAAAAACAGGAATGGAATGAATAACAGGAACAACTGGCGCAATAAGATGGTGATGCCTAGTGCCAACCCCAGCAATAGCCACAAACGCAACGACTGTTTTTCTGCTTGCACAATCTGGATAGCCAGGTCAAAAATCCACAAGATGCCGGTGATGTAAAAACTCTCGGTGATGAGGGCACCACCGTAATAGAAGAAGTAAACGTAAACGGCCGTTATAGCCGCCGCCGCCAACCCTACCTTTTCCCCTTGTGTCCATCCAGAAACAGGTCTTTCCTGGGTGGGAAACAGCCGAACAGCCAGCCGATACACCAACCAGGGCATCAAAACCCCTACCACCACTGCCTGAATGAGACGAGCCACCAGCGGATTGCGCCCAAACAAGGCATAAACCCCTATCAAATAACTGGTGTATAAATAAGACCAGTGGGCGGTGGGTTCGTTGGCGGCTGTCACCGGCCACCAGGTTCGGTCAAAAGAAAACCCGTGCCCCCCCAACACCCGAATCGCCAGATTGTGGTAAGAAATCTGGTCAAAAATGCCGGGCAACACAGTAACTTCGTTCCCCTGATAAACCGCACTTCCCACACGGCACAACACCGAAACCATAATAACGACCATTAAGGCTTTTGAGGGGTTTTCTAACAGGTTTTTGAAAAAGGTAGGTAATCTCATAACCATATGTCCTGGCGGTAAACCACCAGGCTAGAAACAACGCCCCGTAAACGGGGCTTTACTGTTCACTGTTCACTGTTCACTGTTTACTATTCACTGTTCACTGTTCACTGCTCTTTTCCGTTCGGCCTGGGCATAGACGGCATCCATTTGTTTCAGAACTACCTGCCAATCATACCGGTTTTCTGCCAACAAACGGCCGTTGCGCGAAAGTTGCGCCTGTAATGTTTTATCACGGAACAATCGCACTGTCTCTTGAGCAAAAGAGACGGGGTCATCTGCCACCAATACCTCTTGCTGGTGGGTGGCTTGAATACCTTCCAGCCCAACCGTCGTGGTAACGGCGGGCATGGCGCGAGCAAACGCTTCTAACAGGCGCACCCGCATCCCCCCGCCCGCCCGCACAGGCACCACCATCAACGCAGCCTGCTCCATGTAGGGGGTTAAATCGGGCACATACCCCGTCACTTTAATTTTGTCTGGCTGTTGTTCCGCCGCTTGCAAAAAATCGGCGGGCGGGCTTTTGCCGATAATGGTTAAAGTGGTTTCTGGAGCTTGTTGTTGCACCAGGGGAAAAACCTCTCGAATAAACCAGCGAATACCGTCGGCGTTAGGGGGATAGGTGAGTGACCCCAGGGTCATGATGTTGGTTGAATCTGGTTTCCGTTGAACGGGTTGTAATTCCTGAGCATCAATGGCAATGGGGATAGTGCTAATACGCGGGGCAATTTTGTCGGCGATGCCATTGGAGACACATTGCAACAGGGCGTGTTTGTCAGGTTCAATAACCACCATGGTGTGGTCGAACGCCTGAATCAACATCCCTTCATACTGTTTGATACGTTGGGCTTCCAGCCGCAGCAACGGCCGTAACAAGGCGTTTGCATTGGCAAACATACGGTCTGAGATGCTCCAGGTGGCGTTGTGGGCATCAAAAATGGTAAACGGCCGTTTCTGCCCCAGCGCAAATTGAGTCATGGTCAACTGATCGGCATGAATCACATCAAACGATTGTTCCGCCAGCAACCGATTCACCAGGTCGCGCATCGGGCGTAAATCATCCCGTTCAATCAACCAGGGGCGACCACTCAGATGGCTGCGCGACCAATACCACACATCAGCCATTCTAGAACGGCGAATGGGCACCGTATGAACGGCCGTACACACCTGTTTCAACACAGGCACAAACTCCGCCTCATCGGGGCGCACAAAAGCCACCAGCGTCACCTCGTGCCCGCGCCCGGCCAGATAACGAAGCACATGCCAGGTTTTAACACGCGGCCCGGCGTTGGGGGGATAGGGGATTATTTGGCTGAGAAATAAAATTTTCATGGAGAGTGTGGTGATAACCTGGATTACATGGTCGGCAAGGAAGAGAGTAAACGGCCGTAATGCCGCGCCAGAGCCAGGTTTTTTTCGCGCTGGGCCGGTTTTTGCAGCCAGGCCAGAGGGGTCATCAATAAACGGCTTAAAGAAGCCAACAGTAAAATTAATTTATAGCCGATGCCAGCTAAACGGCCGTAATGTTTGCGAAAATAGGTTAATTTGCCCAAATACAATTGCAAAAACATATCAGCCGCTACCAGTTTGGTACTTTGCCCACCGTAATGGATCACACGCGAAGCAGGCACATAAAACAGCTTCCACCCCGCCTTTTGCAAACGATAACACAGGTCAACTTCTTCAGAGTACATAAAATAACGGCCGTCCAGGAAGCCGATTTTGTCCAAAGCCGTCTTACGCAAAACAAAAGAAGCCCCTTGAATCACATCCACTTCACGCGGCTGGCTCATATCCCATTTGAACATCTGATAAGCCCCATACGGCCGTAACACATCCAGATGAAACAACCGCCACAACTCCCGCGACAACGTAGGAGCCGGGTGGCAAGAAGGTTGCAGCGACTCATCCGGGTTGAGCAGCCGCGAACCAGCCGCCCCCGCCTGTGGGTGGGCATCCATAAAATCCACCAACGCCTGCAACGCCTCCGGTTTCACCACCGTGTCCGGGTTCAACAACAGCACATACTCCCCCTGGCAAAGTGGCACAGCCAGATTATTCCCCTGAGCAAACCCGACATTTTTTTCACTTTCAATCAGGCGAACCTGGGGAAATCGCTCCTTCACCATCGTCGCGCTCCCATCTGAGGAGGCGTTATCTACCACCAACACCTCAAAACTATCCTGAGGCGGGTACGCATACACCGAAGCCAAACAATCGGCCAACAAGTCACGAGTATTCCAACTGACCAGAATAATCGAAAGTTTTATCATCGTTACCAGTTCAAATCCTGCTCATACCCCAGCTGAATCAACTGTTCACCCGCAACTTCCTTAAATCGTTGAATATGGGCTGGTGTGAGGTAATTTTTCCAGTCGCCCGTAATCCCTTTGCGGAAATGGGAATCTTTTTTCTCTTCCCCCGGTTTGCGCGTCTGCCAGATACGTTTTCCGGCAGAAAGCCGTTCAAAACGGTTGCGTTCCACAATCGTTTCTGCCAGATTGGTTTTGTCGGGAATACCCAGATAGACCAGCACCTTTTTGAAATGGGCCAGTGGGTCTGCCAACAACGCCTCGTACTTAATAAATAAAGCGTCAGCATCCCCCTCAATCCAGGTTTGTGCCAGCTTAATCATCCTGTCGGTGCCTGGCAGCCCCCCTTCGCGCCCTTCAATACACATCATCAACGCTTCGTCGTTGCTCAACCCTTTCATCCGCTCGTGCCATTTGTGAACCGGGCTGCGTTTGATGTGAAACATGCGGGATACAAGTTGGTCGCGTGGGTCGCGGATCATCAAGACCACTTTAATGCTTTCTTGAACCAAAATAGTTTGCAGTTCTGGTACATACCAATCATGCCCATGCACCACATTCCCCGCTTTAACGGTGTGATACTTCTCAAAAACACCGTCAAAGTTGCCCACATCCCGATACCCTGGGATGGAGGCGATCATTTTGAGCATCCAGGTGGTGCCGGATTTGGGGCTGCCGTTGACCAACACTTTAGCGCGGGGAATGGTGGCGTTTGCCAGCTGATACCGCAGGCGGATCATGCCATATTGAACTTCTTCGCCTGCTACTGTGAGTAATTGACCTATCATGTTATCACCAAATTTATTGAGAGATACAGTGTTGTACTTTTTTTGCAGATTTTGAATGGACGCGGGTTTGACAACCAATGAAACGTGAAACGTGACCGGAGAAATTTCACGTTTCACGTTTTACGTTTCACGGCAAACCCCAAAAGACCCTTGTTTGTTTGGGCGAAAACTCCGCGTTGATCCGTTTTATCCGTGTTCATCCGCGTCCCATTTCCTTGTTTTGCAAACATCGTGTTGTTAGTCACTTGTGTAGATTTGTGTTGAAAACACCACATGAGCAGATTGTTGATACATAAGCTAACAGGGCATCTTACAGCAGGTCATGGGGCAGGTTTGGCAAGGCGGGCGCGAACGGCCGTTATCTGTTCCATCGCCACAATCCCCCCCAAAAACAGCCAACCAATACCACTGGCACGCAACCCTTCAATACCCACATTGTACACAAACGGCAGCACCCAATCCCCCAACATCCCGGCCACCACCGTCCCTGCCAGCCCACCCATACACCCCACCACATAAGCAAATTCAAAACTATCTTTAGGCAATTTAGGTAACAAGTACCAGCCCGTTCGTGCCAAAGCTACCACAAACCAGAAATAACAAATCAATCCCAGCAATCCCGTCTGGGCAATAATGTCTACGTAGTTATTATGCGAATTGAACTTCACATAAAATCCCAAGATAGAAAACAAGGGGGTGTAAAAGTAGTAGTTGGCTGGCCCCAGCCCCAACAGCGGATTCACTTTGGCAATCTCCAAAACAATACGCCACGCCTCAACCCGCGTCAGGGCACTATATTCATTATCACCCACATACACCAGCTCATAAATCTGCTGCGTCCCAAAAACCGCCAGACCAACCCCAACCATGGTCAAAGGTAAGGCAATACGGGGTGCCCCCACCCATACCAGGGCAATCAGGCCAATCAAAGGAGGCACCCAACCCGACGACCAGGCCCGACCAGGGCCAATTCCTACATAGAGCGTTGCCAAAGCCACCCCACCCACCAATGCCCGCACTGGTTTGGGTAGGTGTTTGTTAAACATGGCTTGAGCCGCAGCCAGCGTGACAATCCAGATCCAAAACATGCTGCCGCCACCAATTTTGGGGTGAAAAAAGGTGCGGTTTAAGGTACGCAAACTGGGCACTACCCCGGCCAGGATAATAACAGCCCCTAACCCGATAAACACAAAGGTCATCGCTTTCAGCCATTTGTCGTCCCGCACCTGGTGGGCTACCAGCAGAAAAGCACACAGGGAAAGGATGTAGATGGCAATGCTGCCAATCTGGTTATCCAGTGGAGCCGGGGCGATAGAAAACCAGGGGAATTGTCCCACCCCAAATGATAAAAAGATGACCACGATAAACATTAAAATCGGGGCGATGGTTGGGGAGCGCACCAAACGGATGGATTTTTTGAGGATGAGCATATCTACCAGCCAGAGGCCAGTTAATCCCATCAATAAAGCGGCCGCTAACCCAACGGCCGGAATACTCATTTTGAGCATCATGCTGGCAACAATAAATAATACAAACCCCAGCGACGGCCAGCGAAAGAGGGTCAATACCCCAGCAACAGCCACTGGCAAAGCAATAATGTACATGCCATATCGCCTGGTGAAGGCATAAGAAACGACGACTGTCACTAGCAATAGGGCAAAAATTACGACGATGCGGGTCAAGACGACGCGGTTTTTGTTGGCCCACTGAATCAGGGGATTAACGGCCGTTAATCGGCCAAGTTGACTGCTCATGAGACACTCCTCAATTCACGTAATCCCTCCTGATAACCACGAACCATATAGCTGCCTTGAATCCACCGATACAGGGTACGCAGAAATGCAGGAGACGGGTAATACCGTTCCAGTAGTGTAACCGTTTGTTCCATTCCCCACAAAACAGGCGATAAAGCTGTGAACCGTCGCACCATTTTCCGCAACACGGTTTTGGCGGAATCTTGCCCCCAGACGATGGGAGTTTTGTCGTGCAACATGGGGATGTGGGGCTGCAAACCAGGGTGAACACGGAAAAGGCGCACGGCCGATTTGCTGGCCCGCTGCCACCGACGACAGGCTGCCCCCAACTCGGCTAATGAATAATCCCAATGTTCGCCCACTGCCTGCGCCGACTGCACCAGACAAAACCCGGCTAGATGGGCGCGATAACCAAAATCTACGTCATCCCAATTCGGCCAGCCGCCGGTAGGGTCTTGCAACATGCCCAGAGCAAAAAAATCTTCCCGTTTCACCGCCAGCAGTTGGGTATTACTCTCGGTAAAAGCCACTTCCTGATCGTGGGCTAAACCAATGTGAGAACGGCCGTTTGCCAGTTCCAGCGCATCCTGAGTAAACAAAGAAGGAGTGCCATTGCTGCGCGAAACCAACGTCCCCATCACCAGCCGGTGCGGTTCGCGGTAAAGAGCCTCCGCCAAAGCCGCCAGCGTGGGCGGAGAAACCGTCACATCATCATCAATGAATACCAACACTCCCCCCCGGCTCTGTTTCACCCCATTGTTGCGGGCAATCGTCGCCCCCTGGTTGCTCTGGCGCAAATAAAAAAAAGAGAAGGGAAAAGTGTGTTGCGTCACTTCCTGAGCATCATACTTGGAGCCATCATCTACCACAATCACTTCAAACTGGTCAGGGGGTAGCGTCTGGTTCGCCAGGCTGTGCAAGGTACGCAACACCGACTCTTTGCGGTTATAACTGGGGATTACAACGGTGACGGAAGGGGCGGGAGATAGGGGTGTTTCCATCCTTATTTCCCTTTACCAACCAGGTTGAGCAGGTAACTTTCGACGTGTTCAACCGAGGTTTGCATATCAAAATTCTGGATCACTTCCTGTTGTCCCTTGTTTGCCAGTTGGCGCAACCAGTCCGGGTTTTGCAAAACGGCCGAAATCTGTTCCGCCAATGCTTCAGCGTTGCCAGGGGCAAAGGTCAAACCAGTTTGGTGATGAAACAGAGCTTCACCGCTGCCCCCAGTGGTGGTGCCAATTACCAATAACCCCACCGCCATCGCTTCTAACATGGTGCAAGACAGGGGTTCATCCCACTCTGAGGGTAACAACAAAATGTCATGCTGGGCATAAACAGCGGGCATTTGTTCCACCGAAACGGCCGATGCAAAGGTGACAAACGGCCGTAGCTGGTACTGGTCAACCATGTCTTGCAACGACTGTTTGTAATCGGCCGGGCCATCTCCAATAATCGTCAGATGAATGTGGTGTAACTGTTGCCGCTGGTGCAACAGGCCAAACGCCTGCAACAAAGTGTGAATACCCTTCTCTGGGGCCACCCGCCCGGCCACAACCGCTTGTAACAAACGGCCGTTTAACTGCCCATTCCGCGTCTCCGGGCGAAAAACAGCCAGGTCTACCCCATTGGGAATCACCACTGCATCCACCCCAATCAACTGCTGCTGCAACAGCCGATCCCGCACATAGGTACTCACACTGATTGTATGCTCAAACTGCAAACGAACAGGTTTACCTTCCCAGGCCAGCAACGTCAGGGCTATCTTCGCCAAAAGACGTTTAACCCATCGGCCTGCCCCGCCGCCCGAATCCGCTTGCCAGTAGGGAATGTACTCATCTGGCATCTCCGGCAGATAGTTAGCGAAATAATAAGCCGCCGGAATACCCGGCAAATTTTCCGCCGCCTGCAACAACAAACGGGGTAATCCATGCCCATGCCAGATAAACATTACATCTGGCTTAAATTTTTGTACCACCGTTTGTAAATCCTGTATGGCTTGTCGCTCGCGCTGCCTGCGCCCCCGAAAAAATTGTTGCGCCGCCGATTGGGACAATGTCCAGTCAGGGTCAATGGGCAACAGGCGGTAAACCGGATAAGGTTTAAACTCCTCCCCGTGCCGGTAGGTGCTGGTCAAAACAGCCACCTTGTGCCCCAGAGCCATCAGCCCATCGGCCACTTGTTCACAAATTCGCATGTACCCCCACCCATAATGACAGGGCGGGTAATAAGCTGTGAGAAATAGAACTTTCACGCGGTTATTTCCAAAATAGGTGTTACAACGATACCGTAACACAGAGGGGACACAGAGATTCGCAGAGCGTTAAACATCCAAACTTCCTCTATGTTCCCAATATCACCCGAACAGGTACATCTTCCTTCCTGACGCAATACGTCTCATGATTCCAGCATCAATTCCGACAGTTTTACCTGCCCATTCAACGGGATTACTTCGTCTTGTTGCATGGCAGAAGAGATGATCCGCAACACTTTGGCAGGTACCCCCCCTACCAGGGCAAAAGGGGGCACATCTTGTGTCACCACCGCCCCGGCCGCCACCACCGCCCCTTTGCCAATTGTCACACCACCCAAAATCACGGCGTTGGCCCCAATCCAGACATACTCTTCCACCACGATGGGTTTGGTAAGTAACGGCCGATGTCCCAACGGTTTTGGTTCTAAGGTATGATAGCTGGTTTCAAAAGAAACACGCGGGCCAATCTGGCTATAATCACCAATTTGAACGCCCCCGCCACAAGAAAAACGGCAACCTGAATTAATTGCCACATGATCCCCAATCATCAAACGCCCTTGAGTAATCTCCAGCTTTTGCCGAATCACACAATGTTTGCCAATTTCAACCCCGGCCCATCGTAACAGGCGTGGGCGTACATAAAAGTTAGCTAATGGAGAAAAGGGAATTGCGCCCGCCAGGGGAACTAACCACCATCGCCGATTCCAGCTGGCCCAAAAATCTTTCCACAGCTTCTGCCACTTGTTGGTTGGCTGATTTTTATTCCACATATCCCAGGCCGCGTAGACGTTGCACCACTGCTTCATCTAATTGGGGCTGTTTAGCCGCTTTTTCTGGTTTGGTGTTTTCCATTTGTTGTAAACGTTCGGCGACATGGGGGTGCAACTGTTGTACGACCTCTGGGTATTGGGCGTTTACATCTTGCCGTTCTTTGGGGTCATTTTGTAAATCGAACAGGCGCGGCTGATTCGGCCGTTTACTGTCCCATACATACTTAAACTGCGGCGTTCGCACCGCAATAATATGCCAATGGTCTCGCCACATCTCACTCACAGAGACGGTGTTTTGATAAATCTGTTCTCGCCCCGTCCAAAGAGGCAACATACTTTCACCCAGTAACGCCTCCAATGTGGTGCAGCCAGCCAGTTCCAAAATGGTCGGCATGACATCCAGCGTGCGAACCTGGCGAGCAACAACGGGTTTGACGGGTGGGTCGGGTAATGCGATAAGCAGGGGAACGCGCAAAATTTCGTCATACAAATTATCTTCCCAATGTCCCCATCGCCCATGCTCCAAAAACTCTTCACCATGATCCGCCAGGGCAATAATCACAGTATCATCCAACAGATTTTTTTGTTCCAGGTAATCCAATAAACGGCCGATTTGTGCATCCGTATATTTGAGGGCTGTTTCATACAAACCAATGTAATGATCCCGCTGATCGGCCGTAACCGCCGCCCCATTCCAGTTGGCATCGTGCAAATGGGACAGGTCGCGCCACGCCTGGGCAACCTCCGAAGGATCGGTCAACGTTTCCTCTAAATGGTAAGGCCAATGCACATCCATGTAATGCGCCCAGAGGAAAAACGGCTGCCCGGTTTCATCCAGCCAATCACAAACCGCGTCGGTCAATTCGGCCGCCGAGTCATACAGCTTGGCCGGGCGGGATGGCTGCCCTAACAGGTTAGAAATTTGATGGGTTAGTGGATTCCGCAACAGCCGTTGCCCCCCTTTGAGGCGGCGCAACAGCGGGTCTTTCTCCTGGGGAATCAGGTCTAAAAACGCCTCAAACCCCCGGTGATACCCATAGGCGCGGCTCAAGAGGGGGCTGGTAGAAAAACCGGCCGTGCGATACCCCTGAGTGGTTAAGGTGGTAATGGGAGACGGCCGTTCCTCTGCCAACGCCCCCAGACACCCCCCATACATCGAGGCATAGGTAGAAGTCATGATGACCGGGAAAGCCGCCTGTGTCCACGAACCACCGGTAATGGCCTGGGTAAAACGTACCCCTCTGGCCGCCAGCCGGTCAAGATGGGGCGTTAATCCCCGTGGGTTGCCATAACAACCCAATCTATCCAGGCGTAAGGTATCAATCGTCAGTAAAATGATATTTGGTCTACGCGCCATGAGTTATCAACCAATTAAAATTTGTTTCCAATTCATCCACCATACGTTCCATGGTGAATTTTTCCTCCACCGTTTGCCGGGCTGCCTGGGCCAATGAAGCCGCCCACGCCCGATTTCCCGCCACCAGGGCAATTTTTTCTGCCAACATCCGGGGGTTTTCTGCCTCAAAGGTTAATCCATTTTTGCCATCCCACAAAATCTCTGGTGTGCCGCCAGTGGTCGTACCAATCACCACCAACCCACAAGCCATACCTTCCTGCACCGTGCGGGCCAACGGTTCGGGCCAGATAGAGGGGAAAAGCAGCACTTCATGGTCAGCAAAAATGGCAGGCATCTGTTCGCGCGGCACCCGGCCACAAAACTGCACCATATCCGTCACACCCAATACCTGGGTTTGCTGGCGCAACGCCGTTTCATACTCTGGTGCCCCCCCACCATAAAAAGAGACACAGACAGGCAGGTTGGGGTGTTGCTGGCGCAGATGTGCCAGGCTTTCCAGAATGGTGTGAACGCCTTTGTCTGGGGCCAGCCGCCCGGCATAGAGCAACCGCAATACCGGCGAATCCAAACGATGGGAGCGCACGATAAATAAATCGGGTTCAATTCCATTGTATACCACACGGGTTTGTTTCTGGGGAACATGGGCATCCCGCACCATCATGGTTTGCACAAAACCGCTGACACACAGCACCAGGGCAAAATCCAGCTGGTAGCGGGGGGTAGAAGCGAGGAGGGTGTGACGACCGGCCGTTCCCAATAACTGTGTGGGTAATGT
>CAZPEJ010000019.1:0-21441 GCA_964585465.1 uncultured Ardenticatenaceae bacterium | reverse complement strand
CAATACCAAAATTGCTAAATCCGCCATACTATCTCCTGTTGTATGCTCACAAAGGACATAAACTGACAATTTTATGGTGAGATTGGAGATTAGGGATTAGAGATTTGCCAATCTCTAATCTCTAATCCCCTTCAGCAGAATGTCAATTGATGACCTGATGCAGTATAACGACTACACCCTTCCGCAAACCCACACCGGGTTTTACGGTTATCGCCCAAACACCATTCGCAGCAATGGCGGTGTGATAAGGGTTGTCACCAGTACCATCACCACCACCACCGTAAAAACCCCGGTGTTAATGATGCCGGACGAAACCCCAACCCCAGCCACAATCAATCCCACTTCTCCGCGTGAGATCATACCTACCCCGACACACAAGGCTTCTTGCCAGGCCATGCCACCTGCTCTGGCCCCCAGCCCTGCGCCAATGAGTTTAGACACAACCGCCACCAGGCACACGGCAATTGTCAGCCCCACATCGCTGCCAGAGAGGGTACGGGCATCGGCCGTTAAACCAATACCTACCAAGAAAATGGGGACAAAAAAAGCGTAGGACAATACCCGAATGCCCCGATCAATGTCATCTTTCACGTTACTACGGGAAAGGGAAACCCCGGCAACAAAAGCTCCGGTAATCGTAGCCACCCCACCCACAAATTCAGAAGCCCAGGCAAACAGCAACACCACGACCAGCGTAACAGACATAATCGGCTGGCTGATGTGTAACTTTTCTGCCCAACGGCCGATTTTGGGCAACAGCCACATACCAGTGACAAAAGCCACCCCTAAAAAGAGAAACATCCGGGTCAAGATGCCTATCAATTCCCCAATACCGCCCCCCTCGCTAGCCGCTAGTGCCACATACCCCGATAAAATGGCAATGGCTAACACATCATCCACCACCGCCGCCCCCAACAACGTCAACCCTTCGCGGCTACGCAACCGCCCCAACTCCATTAACGTTTGCGCCGAAATGCTAACCGATGTGGCAGACAACACAATGCCCACAAAAATAGCTTTGTCCAGGGCATACCCAAACGGCAGCACGGTGACAGTGCCCAACAAAATAGGCAATATCACCCCCAACA
Source organism: uncultured Ardenticatenaceae bacterium (assembly GCA_964585465.1). GTDB lineage: Bacteria > Chloroflexota > Anaerolineae > Promineifilales > Promineifilaceae > CAZPEJ01. The sequence continues at coordinate 20,353 of CAZPEJ010000019.1, read as the reverse complement.
CCCCCACCCAAACGGCCGTTTTACCCATTTTTGCCATGTCGGAAAGGTGAATTTCCAAACCGGCCGCAAACATGAGAAAAATCACCCCCACCTCCCCTAACTGGTGCAACGTCTCCGTGACATGGGCACCAGCAAAGTAGGGCTGCCCAAACAGATCCACCACCGACGGCCCCAACAACAACCCCACCAACAACTCCCCTAACACCGCTGGTTGCCCCAATCGGCTCGACACCCACCCTCCCACCTTTGCCCCGGCAATCACAACCGCCAGAGCCAACAACAAGGGGACGATCATGTTTCCTCCACATTGCGTATGGCGTATTGTGTATCATTTCGCCATACGCAATACGCCGCACCTATCTGTTATGTTAAATAATTCGTTAGCTCCACTTTCCCATACGCCCCCTTGAGAAACTTGCTCCGATTGGCCCCCCAGGGGATGGTGCAGTCGAAACCCGCTTTAGCCGTCAGGCTCTTTTTGCCAGCTTCATGAATGCCAGAAGGATCCAACGAGCTACCGGGTTGATGAGACAGCAGCACCAGGTCTTGATCCGCCTGAAAACGGGTCGCCATCGCCCACTCCACCTGGGCCGGGTCGTAAATGTCTACATCTGTATCCACCACCCAAACGTGTTTTAACGAACCATGTCCTTTGAAAGCGGCGGCAATGGCTAAACGGCCGTCTTCCGCCCCCTGTTTGTCAATCTGCACCACCGCATGAAGCCAGGACGTACCCCCCGGTGTAATCACCACTCCAGTACAACGGGCCACCTTATTCACCTCAGCAAAAATCGTTGGCTCTTTCGGCATCCCCATCAACAACTTATGCTCCAGCCCCCCCGGCAACAAAGCATGGAAAATAGGGTTTCGTCGGTGAGTGATCAAATCAATTTCAATCACTGGCTGCATACGCTCAAAATCCATCGTCTCTGTTAAATCCATAAACGGCCCTTCGCGGGTCAACTGTTTAGTAATACGCCCTTCCAAAACAATTTCCGCGTCGGCAGGCACCTCCAGGTCGTTTGTCAGGCATTTCACCAGCGGTGTAGGGGCCAGAGCGTGGGCAACCGACAGTTCATCCACCCCCGGCGGTGGTGACATAGAAGCCGCCAGATGAGTAGCCAGAGACACCCCAATACAAATCGCCACCGGCAAATCCCCTGCCACCTTACCCATAGCCGTGTGCGTGCCACGCCGCTCCACAATGCGAGCCGCAAAACGGGTTTTGTCCAGCCGCAGCAAACGGTGGTAACACATATTGCGCCCCAACTCCGGGTCTTTGATAATCACCACATTGCTGGCGATATAATGCCCACCATCCTCCGGCAAATGAAAAAGAATAGGCAAATCATACAAATTCACCTCTTTTACAACCACCTCCTGGCACGGCGCATGTTCTACCAGGGGGGGAGAAAGTGGGTTTTCGATGGCCTGAGCCAGATGGTGCAGTAATTGGGGAACCGGCACCCCCAAATCCATACTAAAAAACCTCCGGTCGGCACACGGCCCGGCACACACCTGCCAGCCGGGGTAGCCAACCACGTTGGTAAATAACACGGGTTTACCTTCCAGGGCGTGGGCTACGTTTGCCAGTTCATAGGTGGTATTGACGGGTTTGTCAATGATGATTAAATCGCTGCTTTGGGCGGCCCGTTGAATAAATTGGCGAAAACTCATAAAAACCTCGAATTTGTTCGCTGCAAAGAACACAGAAGACGCGGAGCAAATAGGCTCGCTTTGGGTTTTTGTTATTAATCTGGGAGATTAACAATTGGAGATTGGTTAATCTGCAACCTCCAATGTTATACTGCATCAGGTCATCAATTGACGTTTTGCTGAAGGAGATCAGAGATTGACCCATCTCTCATCTCTCATCTCCAATCTCAATGAAAATGTCAGCTTGTGCCCTCTGCGAGTATAGAATTGTGCAGATGAGGGATTTTACAAGAAAGCGGGCTTTTCCGAAAATCATTTTTCTGGCTGAGGAGGTCTTATGGCGCAGCAACGAACCATCTGGGTTTTTATGGGTTTACTCTTTTTGTCTTCTTTGGCGTGTAATGCGTTTGCTGGAGATGCGGAGCCGGGGGCGGTGACGCTGCCTGCTCCGCCGGTGTCAACGGTGTCAACAGTGGTGGGGAATACACCTATTGCAGGCGTGACCAATACACCGGGCGGGCTGGCCCCAACGGCTACTTTGCCAGGGGGAGCAACGGCCGTTTCTACGCTCCCTGCTGGTTCTACCCCTGGTGTACCCACTGTCACCACCCTGGTGGATTTGAATATCCGTTCTGGCCCTGGGGTGGGGTATGACCGGATTGGCTTTTTGTTGCAGGGCCAAAGCGCGACGGTGGTGGGGCGCGACCCGGCTTCGGGCTGGTGGAAAATCCAATGTCCCATCACCGTCCCAGGCCCTGAATGTTGGGTATCGGGCGGGGCGCAATACACAACGGCCGTTTATACCAACAACGTCCCTGCCGCCCCCATCCCTCCCACGCCCACCCCCATTCCTCCCACCGCCACCGCCCCGGCCACCGCTACCGGCCAGGTCAACAGCAGCGGGGCTTATGTGGCCTATGCCAACAACCAGGGATTATGGGTCATGTCGCTCAACACCGGGCAAAACCCACCCACCGCTGGCACCCCTACCCAGATTGTCAACAATATCAGCATTCAACAGATCATCATTTCTCCCAACGGACAAAAGATTGGTTATCTGGCCGGGGTGGCGGAAGTGAATCAACTGTATGTCGTGAATCGGGACGGCAGTGGCAATACCTTGTTGGTCAATTCGGCCGATTTACCGGGGGGTGAGGCACAAACGGCCGTTCTCATTCGCCAGGTACAATGGCTGGCCGACAACCAGACGCTGGCATTTAACACCAATATAAGTTCCCTGGTTGTCCCTGGGGTTGGCAGCCAGGAAGATTTATGGACAGTCACCCCCGGCAGCACTCCAACCCAGCGGTTTGCGGCGGGCAGCGGTGGCGGGGCTTTTGCCATTTCCGGCAACAACCAGGTCATTCTGGCCCAGGCCGACAAAATTATCCGTGTCAACCTGGATGGTAGCGGTGTAGAGACTGTCATCACCTTCCCCTTTATCAACACCGCCAGCGAATACATCTATTACCCCCAGGCCCAGTGGACAACCGATAACAGCCAGGCGTACATTGCCGTTCCCAGCCAGGACCCCTTTGCCAGCAAATCATTTGCCGCCCTCTGGCGCATTCCCACCAGCGGGGCCGCCACCCAGTCAGGCACCGTTTTGGGCAACATCCTCTTTAATCCGGTGATCTGGTCGCCTGGTGGCAACATCCTGGGATATGTCAAAATGGTGCTAGACCCCTCCAATCCGCCACCAGTGGTGATGTTGGCAGATGGCGGCGGGCAAAACCAGGCGGCTTATGCCACCGAGACCAATTCCCGCTTCCTGGCCTGGAGTCCGGGCGGTAGCCGTTTCCTCTACACCGGGGAAAATGTGTATGCGGTGGGGCAGGCCGGGTTGTTGCCGGTGGCTTTCCCCCTCTCGAATAACCAGGCGGTTTCGTCGGGGCATTGGTTAAATGAGGAGACATTTCTGGTGGGGGTGGGTGAGGGAAATACCTGGAGTTTGAATATGGGAACGGCCGTTGGTGTCAACTCCCCTCTGGTAACTGTTTCTACCAATGGCGGCTTCCAATTTGACGTTTGGGGGCCGTAGGATGGCAAACGTGAAACGTGAAACGTGATTCAGAAAGCTCACGTTTCACGTTTCATGCCCCACACCACCCATCAAACCATTGTCACATGTCCAAATCGTTGGTTTTATTTTCCCTTTCCCATTTCCAGTTTATAATCCGTTAAATTTTGTAACGACACAACTTCTCTGGCACTTCGTGAACATTCATCATTAAGGCCCGTCACGACCTGAAAGATTTAACCAACCTGCCAGGTCTATAAAAAAATACCCATGCCTTCAGAGAGATCAGGTTGTTGCGAACAGACACAAATTTTTTAAGGAGATGCCTCATGTCGAAACAATGGAAAACGCCTCCGGCGATGCAAATTGACCCCAAAAAATCTTACCTTGCCACCGTCGAAACCAATCGCGGTACGATTGAGATAACCTTTTCCCCAGAACACGCCCCCAAAACCGTCAACAACTTCGTCTTTTTGGCACGAGAAGGATTTTATGATGGGGTGGCATTCCATCGAGTGATTAACAACTTTGTCGTTCAAGGTGGCGACCCCACCGGCACAGGAATGGGCGGCCCCGGATATAAATTTGAGGACGAGGTAAAAAACAACCCCCTGAAACATGAAACCGGGGTGTTATCAATGGCAAACGCTGGCCCTGGCACCAACGGCAGCCAATTTTTTATCACCCACTCACCTCAACCCCACCTGAACGGTAAACACACCGTCTTTGGCAAAGTCACCGCTGGTATGGATGTGGTCAACGCCATTCGCCAGGGGGATAAGATGGTAAAAGTGACCATTACAGAAGGTTAAATTATTAGATTTTGTTTGGCGTATGGTGTAAGGGTTGCTCCAATACGCCATACACCATACTTCTCTCCCAATCCCTATCACCGAGGTTTCTCCATGCGCGGTCGTTTGAAGATGCCAAAAGAGATTGCCCGAATGCGGGCCTCTGGCAAGTTGGTTGCTGAATGTTTTGCCTTGTTGGGCGAAAATATCAAACCAGGTATTTCGCTGAAACAGTTGGATGAGTTAGTAGATGGTTATATTGCCAAAGCGGGTGCCGAACCGCTGTACAAAGGGTATCGTGGGCGTTCATCGGAACATCCGCCCTTCCCCGGTGTCATTTGTGCCTCTGTCAATCATGAAATTTGTCACGGGTTGCCAAACGGCCGTATCTTGCACGACGGGGACATTGTAGCAATTGATATTGGTTTGCGGTACCGGGGGTATTGCGGCGATGCCTGTTATACCTTTACGGTGGGGAAAATTTCCCCCCAAGCCCAACGGCTGCTTGATATTACTCAGGAATGTTTGCGTTTAGGGGTTGCTGTGTCACAGCCGGGACATTACTTGAATGACATCGGGGCAGCGATTCACAACTATGCGGATAGTAAAGGGGTGTCGGTGGTGCGCGAGTGGGGGGGGCATGGTATCGGCCGTATTTTGCACGAAGACCCCTCCGTTTCCCATGTGCGCCAGCCCGAAAAAGGGCCTAAGTTACGCCCCGGCATGACCTATACCATCGAGCCAATGATTAACCTGGGCACATATGAGTGGATTTTGTTGCCCGATGGTTGGACAGTCATCACCAAAGATGGCTCCCTCTCCGCCCAGTTTGAACATACCGTTGCCATCACCGCACACGGGCCAGAAATTTTGACCAAATTGTAACAACTGATAACTTCCCACTAACTGGTTTTCTCGTCAAACCCGCAACTTGTTTTCCATCTGACCGAGTTTTTTCGGAAAAACTCGGTTTCTACCAGTTTATTTCCCTCACACGCATCTTCAACCCCCCTTTGGGGCGCAGGGTGACGGAGGCTTCGGGGGTAACGGCCGTATTGGGCGGCAAACTCACCTCAAATTGCTGAATCACAGTTGCCAACACCAGTTGCATCTCCATCAAAGCCAGGTTGTTGCCAATACATTGGTGTGGCCCGCCACCAAAGGGGATGTAGACAAAAGGCGGCCGTCCTTTGTTCTGTTCCGGGGTGAACCGTTCTGGCTCAAAGGCATTCGGCCGTTGCCAGTAATGTGGGTGGCGGTGAATCACGTAGGGGCTAATAAACACCATACCATTGGCAGGCAAGGTGTAACCTGCAATATGGTCTGTCTGGTAGGGGGAGCGATAGATAAGCCAAAACGGTGGATAGAGGCGCAGCACCTCGTCTATCACTTGACGGGTGTAGGGGAGTTGGGGTAAATCGGCTACGGTGGCGGAACGGCCGCTTAAAACGGCCGTTGCTTCTGCCCGTAATTTATTTGCCACTTCCGGGTGTTGCGCCAGCAGATACCAGGCCCAGGCCAGGGCATTAGCGGCCGTTTCGTGCCCCGCCAGGAAAATAGTCATCATCTCGTCACGCAACTGCTGATCCGACATCCCCTGACCACTTTCTTCATCTTGTGCTGCCAACAACAAACCCAACAAATCTTCATGGTCGGCCGGGGTGTATCGCCGTTGGGCAATCATGCCGTTGACGGCTTGATTTAACAAGTCAAGGTTGCGGTGAAAGCGGCGGTTGGCTGGCAAAGGTAATGTGTCGGGTAGTTGGATTAAGGCCCAGGATTGTTTGTTAAAATAATGTAACACATCGCTCCACGCCAGCCCTAACACCTCCACATTCCCCTGTACATCCTGGCTAAACAAGGTTTTTAACACCAGGCGCAGTGTCAGGTGCATCATTTCGGCGTGAATGTCCATCACGCGGTCGGGTTGGGTGTGCCAGCGAGTGAGCAAGGCATCAATTTCGGCCGTTATCCACACCCCCAATTGAGCCACTTTCTGACGGTGAAAAGCTGGCTGCATCAGGCGGCGTTGTTGTAACCAGGATTCCCCCTCGTTGGTAGCTAACCCCTGTCCAAGTACCTGTTTTACCACTTTCACCGTGCTGGTTTTGCGGTAATTCTGGTTATTTTCCTGCAAGACGTAACGAATCGCATCCGGGTGGTTGAGCAAAAAGGCAGACCGGGAACCAAAACTGAGGCAGGAGATGTCACCATAGGTTTCGGCCGTTTTCAGGAAAAATTGCAGTGGGTCCGACCACATGTGGGGCAACACCCCAATGCCGGGGTAGCCGCGCGGGCCGGGAGGAAAAGATGTTGTACCAGCAGATAGATTTGATTGATTCATAACCGTCACCTGCTGGCAATTATAGCTGAAATTGTGATGGTGTTGAGATTGGAGATTAGAGATTGGAGATTGGCCGCTCTCCAATCTCCTTCAGCGTTTGTTGTCATTGGTTCAAACGGGTTATAATGAATCCGCTAAGGAACAAAGTGATGAATGTTTCCGTAAACTGGCACAACCCGCAAAAAGATGTGATCTATGTCCATTTCCAACCCGGCTGGACATGGCACGACTTTTGGCAGATGAATGATGAGTTTATCGCCCTGGCTAACACGGTAGATCATCCGGTTGTTTTAATTGTAGATCTAACTGATGCCGGGATGCCGTCCTTGTTTGCTCAGCAGATGAAAACAATCGCCCACACATCACAAGCAGAACGGCCGAAAAACCTGGCTTATACCATCGTTGTAGGACTTAAAGGGCTGTTAGAAATTGCCATTAACATTTTTAACAAGGTATACAGCCATGCGACCAGCCACGTTGTGTTTGTCGCCACCGTCGAAGAAGCCCTTGAAACCATCACCCAACGTGGCGAGACTTAAAACTCACATCGTCACAACCACTTTTCCTTTGGCGTGCCCCTTTTCAAGATAACGGATAGCCTCTTGAACCTCATTGAATGGATAACACCTGTCCATCACCGGGTGAATTTTGCCACTTTCCAGTAACTCTTTAACGAAGATCAAGTCCGTTTGTTTGGGTTTGGCTGATAAGTTCATCAGTTTTTTACCACCAGTTAACGATAACCAGGGGCCTAACAATATGGCCTGGAAAATTTGGGCATTAAAGCCGCCAGCCATGATATAAACCCCTTGTGGGGCTAACAGTTGTTTGTAAACGGCGATGGGGAGATAGCCGTTGACGGCCAGGATCAGGTCATACCGTTGTTTATGTTGGGTGAAATCTTCCCGGCCGTAATCTATCACCTGATCGGCCCCCAATGCGCGCACCATCTCCATTTTACTGCTGCTGCAAACGGCCGTTATCTCTGCCCCCAACACCCTGGCAATCTGCACAGCAAACGTTCCCACCCCACCAGACGCACCGTTGATCAAAACTTTTTTGCCCGGCCGAACCTTCCCCAGGTCACGCAAACCCTGTAGGGCAGTGACCGCAGCCATTGGTACAGCGGCGGCTTCTACATAAGATAGGTTGGTGGGTTTCAGGGCCAGTTCAGTTTCGGGAACAGCAACATACTCCGCATACCCGCCACCCCCACAGGCGGACAGATCGCCAAACACATCATCCCCCGGCCGAAATTGCTGCACGTTTTTACCCACCGCCTCTACCCGCCCGGCAATGTCCACACCCAACATGGTCTTTTTCGGTTTGAACAACCCAACACTCAAACGTGCCAGGAACGGATCGGCTCGTAAGATGTGCCAATCGTAGGCATTAACGGCCGTTGCCTGGACTTTTACCAATACATCCCCATCCCCGACGTGTGGCATTTCTACTTCTTTGAACGCTAAAACATCGGGGGAGCCATATCTGGCGTGAACAATTGTTTTCATGACAATACTCCTGTTATTGTTTATTAGGGAACGCGGATTAAATAACCGATAAGAGATTAGAGATTGGAGATTGAACCAATTGTGAATTGGGTCTTTCGGATTTTGTGGGGTTTGCTGTGAAACGTAAAACGTGACCAAAAAAATTCACGTTTCACGTTTTACGTTTCACGTTTCATTCGTTACCATCCTGTGCCATCGCAATGACCACATTTCCTTTTTTGTGCCCAGTTTCCATATATCGGTGCGCTTCGGCCGCTTGTTCGGGGGGATAGGATTTATCCACCACCGACTTGATCACCCCGGCCTCGGCCAACTCTTTCAGCAAAACCAGGTCTTTGGGATTTTCGCCAGAGAAGGCACAAATCACTTTTTTGCTGCCCATTCTGGCTGTCCAAAACATTTGCAGCAGTTGTTTACCCTTAAAACTGGCAAGGAGATAACGGCCGTTTTCCTTCAACACTCGTTTACAACGTGAAAACGAACTTCTCCCCAACACATCAAAAATCAAATCATACATCTCATCACGTTGGGTAAAATCCTCCTGGGTATAATCAATCACCCGGCTCGCCCCTAAAGACTTCACCATCTCCAACCGGGGGGTACTACACACCCCCGTCACTTCTGCGCCATAATATCTGGCAAGCTGCACAGCCGCCGACCCAATGTTGCCAGATGCCCCATTGATCAACACCTGTTGCCCACGTTGAATGTTTGCTTTTCTCAAAAGGCTCAAGGCTGTTAAGCCGCCATAGGGGAGGGTGGCAGCTTCCGCATATGTCATATTCGCTGGTTTTAGAGCCACGAATCCATTAGCGGGTATACACAGATATTCAACATTTGCCCCCATCTGTTGCCCCAAGTACCCAAAAACCTGCTCTCCTTTTTTGAACTGGGTTACTTCCTTGCCCACTGCTTCAATTCTCCCGGCAAACTCATTGCCCAGAATGTTTTTATTTGGTTTCCTCAACCCAAATGCGATGCGGGCAAAAAACCAGATGAGCAACGGCATATTAAACGCTTGGGGAGAGACATCTCTAAAATTACGCGCAGCCACATCCCCATAATTGATAGAGGTGGCATAAACTTTTACCAGCAGTTCGTTCTCTTTGGGTGTCGGTTTTTCTACCTCCCGGAGATGAAGAACATCGGGTGATCCAAACTCTGTATACATGATCGCTTTCATAAAACTTCTCCTTTCAGCATTGCGGATTTTGAATGGAATACGGATTTATACTTACAAGGGCATCAACTAACATTTTCATTGAGATTGGAGATTAGAGATTGGAGGTTGGCAAATCTCTAATCTCCAATCTCCTTTAGCAAGATGTCAATTTATGGCCTCACACACTCTTTTTTTTGCGCCTTTGCGGTGAATCGTTACAAAATCATTCTGAAGTATCGGCCGGGCCAGGTTCTACACAAATGACGGAGATCAATGTCATCCCCAAGTCGCGCACTTTTTTTAACAACCCATGTAAAGCGGCTTGATCTACCACACCGGTGATCAATGTGTCACCGTTGTCTGTTGGGGTGATGGTTAACCCATCGAACCATTCTGCCCATTCGTTACTCAAATAACCTTTGACTCGGATTTGATAGGTTGTGGGTTGGTTTATTTCTGCGCGGTCAAAATTATTTGTCATCGCCTGCACCTGTTACAGCTTTTCGTAAATCCGTACCAGGTTTTTGGGGATGTGTCATCTCTGATAACCCCCTCACCGAGTACCGAATGCTGCTTACTGTGTACTGCTTACCGCTTCCACCTACACAGATAGCATAACGGCCGTAAGGTGTTACTGTATAGACACTTTAGTGTTGGTTTAAGTGGGGTGACAACCTACAACAACCCTAACTCGCGGGCGCGAGCAACTGCTTCGGTGCGCCTTTGCACCTGTAGTTTGTCAAAAATTCGGCGGTTGTGGCCTTTCACCGTGTCCAGAGCCAGGAAAAGCCGCCCTCCAATCTCCTGGTTGGAGAGTCCCTGGGCAATCAGGCGCAGCACTTCCAATTCCCGGTCGCTCAATGGCTCTATCAGGGAGTGGGATAACGGCCGTTTCTCCCCCACCTGTTTCTCCCCGGCAAAAACAGCCAGCAATCTGGCCGTATACGCTGGGGCAATTCCCCGCGCCGCAACGGCCGTTAACAACTGTGCCATGACCGCCCCCTCATCCACAAAAAGACGGATAAAACCACCCGGCTCCGCCCCCACTAACACGTCTGCTAGATGGTAAACGGCCGTTTCCATATCCCCCTGTGCCTGGTGAGCCAATGCGATTAACAATATCACCTTGAGCCGTTCATCTAACCACCCTCTGGCCTCCACCTGCTGCCGCCAGGGCTGCAACACCGCCAGGGCTGCCCCGCCATCCCCCTGTGCCAGGTGTACCCGTGCCTGGCTGACAGGTAGGTCTAACGATTGTGCCAATTGGGCTGCTGCCGTTACCCGCCCCTCGCGGAGCAACCACAACACCTGAACGGCCGTCATTTCGGGGATGATTTGCTCAAATTTTTGCTGAAGAGCCGCGTGATGAACCTGGGCCAAAATAATAGCCGCCCCAGCCGTGTCTCCTTGCGCCAGTTTCAACCCTGCCAGAAACAGTTCACAAGCCACAAATCTATCGGTGTTTTCAATTTGTCGCGCCAATTGCGCCCCCTGCTGTCCGTGCTGTTGAGCCGCCTCCAGATCATTCCATTCATAATTGATCCGCGCCAGCCCCAAATGGGCATCACAAGCGGGTGGGCGCGGCGGGTCGCCTGCCATTTCCAGGGCTTGCTGATAGGTTTGGGTCGCCAGACGCAACTGGTTATTTAACTCCTGGATACGCCCCAAACCGATGGCTGCCATCGTCCCAATGACGGTATGCCCAACGGCCTGGCACACTGACAGGGCTTCAGCATAAGCCTCGTTGGCCGCGTCGCGTTCCCCCCGCAGCAGGTGAGCGTACCCCACTGCCCAGGTGATGGAAGCCCGCACCGGCAAATTGGCCGGGTGCAAATGGGTCAGGGCAATATGGGCCTGAGCCATGATGGTTTCTGCCTGGTGCTGGGTAACGGCCAGTGTCACCCGAATGGAGGCAATCCGGCCGATTAGTTCATTCGTCGCGGCACCAGCGGGGGACTGTTGCAGGGCGGCTTCCGCAGCCTGCGCCTTTTCGCCCACCCCCACCACTCGCCCAATGGCCAGCAACGCTGAGGCATAGGTGACCCACAACATGGGACGAGCGTCTAATTCGGCCGTTGGCAATGAAGCCAGCCAATCTAATATCGGAACGGCCGCTCCGCGAAACTGCAACGGCATTCCTTTTCCTACTACCAGACGTGTTGCCCGATCAATATCATGGGCGGCGGCCGCATGATGAAATGCTTCGACCTCCAGGTTGTTTGTTTCATACCAGATGGAGGCGCGGCTGTGTAGTTCGGCGATCCGGCCGGGCTGTTGTTGACGCAGCCGTTGTCGCAATAAATCAGCAAAGAGGTGGTGGTAACGGTACCACCGTCGTTCGTTGTCCAGGGGGATGATGAACAGGTTGTTGTGTTCCAGATAAGCCAATGTCTCGGTCCCGCTGGTGTTGGGGTCGAGCAAAACAGCCTCGCACAGGGGGCCACACAGGCGGTCGAGCATGGCGGTATGTAACAAAAAGGTCTGGATGTTAGCGGGTTGCCGATGCAAAACTTCTTCCAGCAGATAATCCAGCACAAAGCGGTGGCTTCCGGTGAAGGATTGAATGAAATGGCTGCTATCTTGTTCCTCTGGTGCGGTTAATACCCGTTGCAGAGCCAGAGCGGCCAGTTGCAAACCAGCCACCCAGCCTTCGGTGCGTTTTTCCAGGGCGGCAATGTCTGGGATTGGCAGCTGTAGCCCCATCACGCGGTTGAGAAATTCGGCCGTTTCTGCCGGGGTGAAGCGTAAATCGGCCGCTCGTAATTCGGTCATCTGGTAGCGGGCGCGTAAACGAGCCAGGGGAAGGGGTGGGTCCTGGCGGGTGGTGATGACCAGGTGCATCTGGGGTGGTTGGTTCTCCACCAGAAAAATGAGGGCTTGATCTACTGTTTGGTCATCTATGGTGTGGTAATCGTCCAAAACCAGAACAAAAGGCCCTAGATGGGTGGTGATTTCATTGAGCAAAATGGTTAAAACGGCTTCCAGGGATGGCATCTGCGGGGATTGGAATACATTTTGTAGCCGACTGCCTGCGGCGGGTGTCACGGTTTGTAAGGCGGCAACAAGATAAGCCAGAAAACGCATAGGGTCGTTGTGTTCTGTGTCCAGGGAGAGCCAGGCAATCGGCCGTTGGCATTGGGCGGCCCATTCGCTGACCAGGGTGGTTTTACCAAAACCCGCAGGGGCAGAAATGAGGGTTAATTTGCGTTCCAACCCGTCATTTAACCGTTTGAGCAGGTGGGGGCGAAGGACGGCGTTTGGCCGGGGCGGGGGAATATAGAGTTTGGTGCTGAGAATGGATGTGGACATGTTCGGGAAATTGCAGTTTCTAAACCCTTGAACAACCTGGACAGTGGCCGTTTTTGTCGGAAAAATTAGAAGGAGATGTTGAGTATTGTAAATTATACCCCATTCAGGATGAAACGGCCGTTTTCAGTCCACGCAGGCGGACTTTGCATCTGTAGCCGCAAATTCTATTCGCCAGGTGCGGCGTATGTAATTGCCCTAGAAACGGCCGTCTTTCACCTGACAATAAGGAAAACTATGTCTACAAAAAATCGTTTCTTTTTTGTTTTGTTTCTGATACTTCTTCTGACTTTGATCACCAAACGGCAGGCAACCATAGCCGCAACCCCAGAGAACGCTCCCCCTTACATGGTTTTGGATATTGAACCCCAAGGGGAATCAACCCCCCGCTTTTTTACCGCTATGGGGGAAAAGGTGTATTTTTCGGCCACGACGGAAGCAGATGGATATGAGTTGTGGGTGACCGATGGCACATCGGATGGTACCTATATGGTCAAGAACATTAACCCTTGGCCCGGCGGCAGTTTAGATGTTGGCCCATATTACCTGACAGTTTTTCAAGGGATGTTATATTTTTCGGCCGATGATGTGACCCATGGGCGGGAGTTGTGGAAAAGCGACGGCACGGAAGCGGGCACTTCTATGGTTATTGATATTAACCCAGATGATTCATCAGACCCTTATAGGTTTGTAGAGATGAATGGAGAGTTATATTTTGTGGCCGATGATAGTAGTGGTAATGCCCTTTGGAAAACGGATGGCACAGAAGCAGGCACTGAACGGATTAGTAATGTAAATGTTGGTGGGAACCTGGTCTTGGTAGGTGATACGCTGTTTTTTTATGGTTATGAACCACCTTTTTATGATCGTGAACTGTGGAAAAGTGATGGTACCACTGCGGGAACTGTGCTGGTAAAAGATATTAACGAGGGTGATTTTTCCTCTGGCCCAGAGCAGCTAACGGCCGTCAACAATACCCTGTTCTTTACTGCCCGCGACGGTAGTTTATCGGGTGATGACCATGGCGTAGAGTTGTGGAAAAGTGATGGCACAGAAGCAGGCACAGTTTTGGTGAAAGACATTTACCCAGGTGATGTTGAGTCCTATCCTGATAACCTGACTGATGTGAATGGTTTACTTTATTTTAGAGCCAATAATGGTGTTGATGGGCGGGAGTTGTGGCGCAGCGATGGTACAGAAGCTGGCACTACAATGGTCAAAGATATTAACCCAGGGGCGGTATGGGGATTGCCTCCTCCCCCTCAGCCCGGAGGTGGTTTCACCTGGCCCATTGTCAATAACGAGTTTTATTTTTATGGTTCGGATGGGGTTAATGGTGGTGAATTATGGAAAAGTGATGGCACAGAAGCAGGCACCATACTGGTTAAAGATATTTTTCCAGGTTCAAGCAGTTCCACACCTCGCTGGGTAGTGACTAATGGAACAACCCTTTACTTCACGGCCACTGATGGAACAACTGGTATCGAGTTGTGGCAAAGTGATGGGACGGAAACAGGCACCTTTATGATTGACGAAATTTACCCAGGTAATAACACAGATGATCATTGGTATCTTACCGTGCTGGGCGACGGTTTGTTTTTCAGTGGGGATGATGGGGTTCACGGTATGGAGTTGTGGCTTTTGCCAATTCCCTCTGGGGCAGCCCTCTATCATCAATATCTTCCCCTGGTGATGCAGCCTGAGTAAAAACAACTGTAACCACAAATTTGTACAAATAATTAAGGTTAAAACATCGTACCTAAAAGGGCTGTGCGATTATCAATAAAGTTCGTGTCATCGCTATATGACCCCACTTGAGGGTTCATACCTTGTGGCGTATTGGAGGAAAACGGCCGTTTCTGGAGAACGGCCGTTTTTTCATCCCTTACCCAAACAGGTTATAATCATGTCCAGAAACCTATGCAGCACCATTCCCTGGAACAGCTCATTCAACGTTGTCAACAAGAAGCCACCCAAAATCGCCAACAAGAGGCGGGATACTGTTTTGAGCTATTCCGCCGCGCTTTTGAGCAACTGGATACAGCCGCCTGGGAAGCCATCCAACAACAGTATCGGCGACTGCTCCTCAATTGGATACATACCAGTTCGCAGCGAACTTTATCTCCAGAAGAGCTAGAAGACATTGGGCAAGATGCCTGGCTGCGGTTTTGGCGCACACTTTCCCGCCACACCCAACCCTTCTCACAACGATTTCCCCACATTGGAGCCACCTTGAACTACTTAAGCCAGTGCGCCATCAGTGCCGTTCTGGATCATGAACGCAAATTGCAACGCCAAAAGCAGCTACAC
Organism: uncultured Ardenticatenaceae bacterium; assembly: GCA_964585465.1. Classification (GTDB taxonomy): domain Bacteria; phylum Chloroflexota; class Anaerolineae; order Promineifilales; family Promineifilaceae; genus CAZPEJ01. The sequence continues at coordinate 5,253 of CAZPEJ010000019.1, read as the reverse complement.
ACATTATTGACCACCGAGCAGGAGCGAGGGGAACAAACGTGGGATGATGAAGAAGAAACGGCCGAAAAAACTGAACGAATCCAAATGATACGAGAATGGATAACCCAAGAAGTGAAAGACCCCCAAGAAAAACTACTCCTCTTGCTCGCCTACGAACACAACCTCTCCCCAACAGCTATTGCATCCCACTACCCCACCCACTTTGCCAATGCAGCGGAGGTGTATCGAGTGAAGGAGCGACTGCTCAAACGAGCCAGACGAGCCTTAGCCGTTAGCCCCCCAGTGACCAGGAAAGGGGATTAAGGGTTGAAAACAAATCTTGGGTCTTTCGGATTTTGTGGGGTTTGCCGTGAAAGGTAAAACGTGACCAGAGAAACTTCACGTTTCACGTTTCACGTTTCATTGACTATCAACCCCCTGAGTTCTCAAAGAACCAAATGTATATCCCCTGAGAGGGTAAATTATGTCGGAAATTAGGAACAACAAACGTTGAGTGATTAAATCTCTTCGGCAGGCAACAGTTATGAAGCAGTGCATCAATACAGCAGAAATTCAAGAAGGTGACTTGTTGGCCTATGTTTGGGGTCAAGCCCGGCCGGGGGTGGCTGACCATGTGGGGCAATGTGCTTTTTGTGCGGCAGAAACGGCCGATTTGCGCCAGATGGAGAGAGTTTTTCAAGCCGCTCTTTACCGGGCTGAATGCCCAGAAACAGATACCTTGTTACAGTACCACCTGGAGGTTCTGCCCAACCAGAAACAACAACAGGTGCGGCAGCATCTCGCCACTTGCCCCCACTGCCAGGTGGAGTTACAACGTTTCCGGCCCAAACCAGTCCAGCCTTCCTGGCTGGAACGGTTACAACAGGCTGGCAGAACGGTGTTAGAAGCCATACAGGTATCACACCTGGAGCCTGTTCTGGCTTTGCGCGGGGAAACATATCAAAGAGTTTACCAGGTGGGGGTGTATCAGGTGGTTTTGGCGGTAGAACCACCCATTGCGGCTGAAAACCGGTGGGGGTTAGAAGGACAAGTAATGCAACTGGCCGAACCAACGGCCGTTTTGCAGGGTCAAGTCTCTTTGTGGCAGGCAGAAACTCAGATAACCACCGATGTGGTGGATGAATTTGGTTATTTCCTACTAGAAAATATCGCGGCCGGGGAGTATACTTTGCGTATTGAATTGACAACAGACAGTATCATCATCAACCCGATAACCTTGACGTGACTCCCTCAGAAATTGTTTCTTTTCTACTTACTCACCACCTTCACCCGGATTTCCCCCAACGGTTTCAACAAATTTCGCCCCAATTCACCCAAGATGTGTTGCGTGAACTGGTTCGGCGTGTCTCTGATGAACAACTGCGAAACCCCCAACGCGCTTTACAGTTTGCCGCAGTGGCCGGGCAAGTGGCCGATACAATGGGAACGGCCGTTGCCCAGGGGTTGGCTACCTGGGTGCGTGGCAATGTGCTGTATTACCTCAACCGTTACCAGGAAGCCCTGACACAATTCCAAAAAGCAGAAACCTTTTATCAACTACAAGGCAACGACCTGACGGTGGCTGCTTTGCAGGTGAATCAGGTGGCTGTCTTGCGCGACCTGGGGGATTACGCCAAAGCGATGATCCAGGAAGCCAAAGCACGGGCGGCGTGTGAGCGTATTGGTGAACCGGCCGACGGATACCTGGCAAATCTGGAAATGACGGTTGGTTGGATTTATGAAGAGATGGGGCAGCCAGAAGCAGCCCTGGCAACCTATGACCGGGGGCGGGCCATCTTTGTGCGCCAGGGCAACACCACCAGCACCGCGTTGATTGATGTCAACCGCGCTTATGTGTTAGAAAAAGTAGACCGGTTTGCAGAGGCAGAGGGTTTGTTACAAACGGCCGTTTCCACCCTGACAACCGAAGGGTATGATCAGGAAGTCGCTCGTGCCGAACTGAACCTGGGGGCATTGGCCTACCGTACCGGGCAATATCAGTTGGCCTTGCAGCGATTAAACAAAGCGTATGACCATTTTGCCGCCATTCCTGTTCCGGCAGAAATGGCGGTAACAAACCTGGAACGGGCGTTTGTTTACGGCCGTTTACACCTGTTCCACGAGATGGTAACAGTAGCCATTGAAGCGGAAAAAACGTTTCGCCGTCACCGAATGCAGCGGGAACACAGCTTGAGTTTGATTCAACAAGGTGTGGCTTACCAGCAATTGGGTCTCTACGATATGGCTGAAAGGGTTTTGACCCGCGCCAGACGGCAGTTGCAAAAACAAAAAGCTGGTGGCAAGGTATGGGCGGTAGATGGGCAACGGGCTGAACTGTATTGGGTGATGAAACAGCCAAACCGCGCCAGCCGCATCGCTCGCCGAATCGTAGCCGCCTTAAACCCGACCCAAGCCCCCTCATTGGTCGGGCAGGCACACCTGTTGCTGGCCCGATGTGCCACCAATAAGGAGAACTGGCAGGTTGCTACTGACTATTTACAAACTGCCCGCACCCTGGCACAAACTCACCATTTGACAGAGTTGGGGATTGAGGTGGCGCATCTCACAGGTTTGATATTGGAGAAAAACGGCCGAATTGCTGAAGCATTCCAACATTGCCAGCAAGCCATTCAAGAAATCCACCGCCTGCAAACCTGTTTTTCTCTCGACGAACTCAGCCTGGGGTTTGGGGAGTCGAAACAACCCGTTTATGAAACGGCCGTTCGACTGGTTTACCAATTGACCCGGACAGGGCAAACCTCCGTAACAGATTTGATAACCGTTTTGAACCAGGCACACACCGCCCCTCTTGCCCAATCTGCCCCAACTGCCACCCAAACTGCCACGACCAACCGCTTGACTGACCTGCGGCGCATCTGGCAATGGCATCAAAATAAAACCGTCTCCCTCAATCAAACCAGTACAATAACCGCCGAAACCACCACACAGTGGCGACTAAGGCAATTGGAAACGGAAATTGCTGAATTGATGCGGCAGGAACAAGTGCGAACTACCTTACACCTTCCGTCAGGGGTAACTAATCACCATCCCCCGGCCGATCTGTTGCAAAAGTTACAGAGTAGCTTAGATGCAGGTGAAGGGTTGTTGCACTATTTTGTGGTAAACGGCCGATTCCAAGCCCTGCTCCTCACAGCCACTTCCCACGCTCTGATACCCGATTTACTGCCTGTCTCTGCCCTGGAACGGTTAATGAAGGCGTGGCGTTTCTACCTGCAACACACCCAAACCTCCTGGCAAACGGCCGATCCCCAACACCAACGCGCCCAAATGTACCTGACTCCTTTATACCATTCGTTTTGGCTGCCCTTGCTTCCCCACCTGGCCGGGTGTCATCATCTGTATGTGGTGTTGCCCCCTGCCTGGCACGATCTTCCTCTGGCGGCCTTGTTTGATGGACAACAGTATGTGGTGGAGTCTTACCAGCTTTCCTATTTATCTTCTCCTGCCTCGTTAATGCCTGCAACGGGTCAGACGGATGTTTTGCCGCCGGGTTTCCAAGCAGTTGTGGTGGGGTTTTCAGATAACGGCCGTTTGCCCCATGCCCCACTGGAGGCACAACACATTGCCGATCTGCTGGCTTCTGGGGCAGTGACCTGTCTGGTAGATGAAACTGCGACACGGGCTGCCTTTCAAACTGCCAGCCCCCAGGCAAATCTGATTCACCTGGCAACACACGCCTTGTTCCGCCCCGATAACCCTTTGTTCTCCTGGATGCGGTTGGCAGATGACCATTTTACGGTGGGGGATTTTTACCACCTCCACCTATTAAAACGGCCGTTGGTGGTATTAAGCGGTTGCGAAACAGGCAAAGGGTTGGCAAGAGGGGGTGGTTTATTTGGCATGGGGCGAGCGTTCCTGGCGGCCGGGGCGGCCGGATTGGTGGTGACGTTGTGGCCGGTGGCGGATCAAACAACGGCCGAACTGATGACCCGGTTTTACCAGCTTCTACGGCAATCTCCCCCAGCTTTGGCCCTCTGCACCGCCCAACGGCAGGCCATTCAAAACGGCCGTTCCCCTTTCGCCTGGGCCGGGTTCAACTACTTGAGTGGCTGATGTCGGAAAACAATGTTTATAACGTTGAGTATGTCAAACAAGAGAGACATAAACTCTCTACATCATAAAAACAAACTTTGGAGACAGACAATGAAACAGCAACAAAAACTTTTAACAGCAATTATTTTACTATTCTGTGGGCTTCTGTTTTTTAATAACCATGTTTTGGCTATCTCAGGTTCTTACATTACGATCACCGATATTGGAGTACCAACTGATGAGCTTGTAGTAGATGGGCTTGTTACCCAAACACGTATTTATCCCACCTTAACATTTTATTTAATTGCCGATGGCACCGAATTTGAATACCTCGCTCCAGTGGAGACAGTTGTGTGGAGCAACGGCTCTCAACATAATTACTGGACAGCCACGCTGGATTTAGACAATATCCCAGCAGGGGATTATCATTTGCAGGTTATAGCCCATTTTGCAAGCGGCGACACAGTCACCTATATATCCTATCTCTTCAACGGTGAACCACATTGCAACGGTGGGATTTGTGTCCCTGGCCCATAAAATTTTGTAGACAACAGAAAATATAGAGATGGGGTGAAAGGGAAAACTTTTCACCCCTTTTTTGTGTTGTCAGGAAGTTTACCACCTGCCTCTAAATGTTTTGTGCCAGCCCCATAAACAGGTTGAGATAGTAGATTCATAAGGGGTGTTACCCCAAAATGGGGGATCACGTTATAATGACGGCCGTAAATAACACAATTTGATCCTGATATAGCGGGGATTTGTGGAGGGGGAGATGCACCAAAATCTCTAAGTGAGCGTCCACAAAACAGAGAAGGAAGTAATTTTTAGACGCTCACGAAGCTTCCAATCCCCGTTTTGTTTGTTAATTAGGAATGAAAATTAAACAACTTACGGAGCTGAGATTAGAGATTGGAGATTGAACCAATCGCTAATCTCCAATCTCCAATCTCTTATAGGTTATTTAATCCGCATTCTTTAATGGAAATTTGATGGTGAGCGTAAATTTTAACCGTTTTCTCCTTTTTATCTGGTTGACCAGCTTCTTATCTATCATCCTTGTAGCCTGCCAAACCCCCAACACCTCTGCTGCCCAACCAACGGCCGAATCCCTGGGCAAAGTTGATTTTCCCACGACGACCCCGTTACCCACTTTCACCGCCACCCCGGCCCCCCCGGCCCCCCCCCCCGCACAAGACACGACCCCCCCGGGGTAACCCCCCC